>NZ_JASCXF010000051.1:0-30469 GCF_030062225.1 Sphingomonas sp. 2R-10 | reverse complement strand
TTTCTGTAGGATCTCCCACGGTTCGTCCTCCTCGTGTGAGGATAGGCTCGGCCCACCCGAGCAACCCTCGGATCACGACTGTAGGGCGAACCAACCCGGCCAACGACACGGACATACGGTCTTACGAAGCCTCAGAATTGGAGTTGCCGAGAAGATCAGACCGGTGGGGGCTCGCCCTTGCCTCCGGCGCGATGAGCCCGCGTTACCCGCTCGTCAGTGGCAGGAAATATTGCGTGAGCAAGTCTGTACAGGTCATGCCAGGTAAGGTTGGTACGATCGCCATCGTCGCTCCAAGCGGACGGGTGAGCCGTCTGAGCTCCTCAACAATCGTCTCTCTTGCAGGACCGGGCTCCCGGTAAAGAGAGCCAATGATCTTTGTTGATTGGGCGTCCATGTCGGGAGCAAGCAGCCGCATATTCTGCCTGTGAAAGCCAAAGCCGAGAAAAACCAAGTGCTCGGCCTGCTGAACAGCGTTTCGCATAGCCGTCAGCTCGTCGCCATCAGCCAACTGCTCCGTAAAGGTGCGGAGTTGTGGAGCGATCAATTCGAGCCGATCGCGCGCGACCCATCCGTAGGGTATGCCGCCATCGACGCCGAGATCCCACGATAAACGGCCGACCTGCCCATAGGGATGGAAGATGCGCACCCGCTGCGAGATTGCGACCGCGTCGGCATGGTCCAGTCCGTAGGCGGCGACTAGCAATGTTGGCAAATAAGCCTCAATCGAGCGATCGTAGTTGAAGGTGATGATTGTGAGTTGGTCGAAAATACTTTCGACCCGGCTTTTTCGTATATCAGTCGTGAGCATCTGGCCGAGGGGTAGAAGCCAAGTGTCTCGCAAATTCTGCAAGTCGAAAATTCCGGGCTGCTCAGGTGCTTCCGAAAGCTTGCTTTCGGCCTCGGCGGTCAACAGGCGGTAAGCGATGGCTAGCTTGCCGACCATTTCCACAAGGGGATCGTCGTCGTTCTGATCGATGACATTGTCGATTGAGCGAGCGATGTCCGCGGCGGATCGGACCCGTGCAGCTGCGTCGTAGAAGGGATCCGATGGGTTGATGCGCGACTGACCCGTAAGTCTGGCGTACGCGAGCCCGATGTCGAGCGCCGCGCTGGAGCCATTCACGTGATCGAACTGGCTGCCGAACTGCAGCAGTTCCGAGATGTCGCGCAGGAGCCCCGGACCTGTCGGAAAGTCGAGTTCGGCGCTAGCGCCAGCGCCGATCACAAACGTCGTCGGAACACGGATCATCGATGCCTCGGGAACAATGTCGCTTTCAGATCAGCGGCCTGCTTCATAACGGTTCATTGCAATGAGCGACTTTAGCAGACATTGTCGTGGTGCCAATCGGTCTGCGGGTGCAGCGCTTGGGATCGAAGCTGGCGAAGGCAGATCACCAACGTTTACCGACCGCCGCATTCGGTATGGCACGGCACGCATCGCCGCCTGCCTGCGCACCCCAACTCTTGAGTAGCGCGCGATAATCGCTGCCGAATTAGTGCTTACGTGTTCACGGGCCTGCATTCGGCCGATTTGCAAGGATTTGCAGCTGCCTCCGAGCGACGAGGCGCTCGCAACGAGATTGCCGGCGGTGAGGGGAAGCATTAGGCATAGCCTTCGTGGTGTTCACCTCTCTTGGCAGGCAGCGGCTCTCCAGTTCGATGAAAGCCAGGATTAAGCCAGCGATCCCCGTTGGGGCCTGCCAATAACGCAGAAGAGACGCAGGCTTACCGATGTCCGACTTCTTCACCGATCGCGAATATGGCCCGACACCCCGGCACACAGAGACGATCGGCGAGCCGCTTTGGCTCGCGATCCAGAGCATGATCGAGCTCAAGATCGACGCGGGTTGGTTCGGCTACCGGTTTCCGGCACTGTGTAGCGATTCAGGTCGGCAGCCATATGGGTGCGACGAGCGGGCGTTCGGCGCCACCTTGGTCGCCGAGATACCGTGGCTGGAGTGGCCGTTGCGTCGCAACGAACTTCCGCAGACGCCGACCATCCTCGACTTGCTCGAATTCTGCGCGATGGCGGTCGGCGAGAAGCGCGAGCGCAGTTGGCATGACTTTATGGGCCATTATCACGTTGCCTGGGACCACGATGCGGGCTTGCGCGCCTTTGCGGTCGAGGTGAACCGACTGCTTGCCCGCAACGGCATCGCGTACGAGATGTCGTCAGCCGGGAAGATCCGGCGGATCCTTCCTGATCCTCTGGCGCAGGCAATCGCCCATGCCCGGTTCGCGACAGGCGATGCCGAAACCGATCGTCTTCTGGAAGCCGCGCGGATCAAGATCCTCGCGCCGAAGCATGACGATCGCAGCGACGGGTTGGAGAAGCTTTGGGATGCCTTTGAGCGGATCAAGACGCTCGATGGCAGCGATAAGAGGTTGGGCGCAGCGAGCCTGCTTGATCGCGCTGCCCGGCCCGGCAGCAAGTTGCGGATCGCGATCGAGGAAGAGGCAATGGCCCTGACCCGCCTCGGCAACGCACACCGGATTCGCCATTCGGAAGTGGGGCAGGAGCCGCTCGAGACAGCGCTTCAGATCGACTTTCTGTTTACGCGTCTTTTTGCCTTCATCCATCTCCTGCTCAAGGCGAGTGATCGCGCGGCGTGACGTCGCGGCCTGAGCGAGACCGGGGGGGGGGGCTGCTGATCGCCTTTATCGCAGGGCTGGATGGTGGGTGGGTGCCCAATCTTTGAAATGCTGGGGCGCGACGTAAAGATCTTTCAGCGGCCAAGGCGTCACGACCACCTCCATTGTGCGATTGAGCTCGTCGGACAAACCCACATCGCCAAATTGCGCGACCAGCAGCGATGCACACGCTCCAACTGCCGAGAGTGCATTCAAGAGGGTCGCGCGCGCGAACTGCCCGCCCCGGTCATGCTTGACCGCATTATAGGCGTCGTACCACGCCAAAGATTGGGTGGATGCCTGACTGTCCCAATCTGAGAACGGCATAATTGACCCGATATCCGGATAGCGATGAAAGCACACTGAGAAATCGCGAAGTCTCAACGGATCGGCGAGTTTGACATAGGACGATGACAGTTAATTAGGAAACGGACTGGCTGGCTTTCATGGGCGAGGCATGTCAGCGTTCATACCCTGCCACGCATACCAACCAGCAAATTGGTTCAACCGAGCCCTACAAGGACGTGATGACAAGCTCCCCCGCCATCGGATGGTTCATGTTGTCGGAGGCCGACCGCGACGCCGCCCAGCGATTTCTCTCGAAGCTGGCTTCCGATGGTACGCGGGACGAGCTCGGCTTCGCCCCGATCCACTTCGCCTTCGCAGACCGCTTCTTTCCCGGCACCTCTGTCCAGCATCAGCAGCTTCGCTACGTTTTCTTCGTCGCGTGGGCATATCAGGAGTTGGCGGCGGAAAGCGTCGGCGGCCGTTTCGACCGTGAGCGGCTGTTCGAGGTCGAGCGGCGCTACTCGCGGCGTCTCATGGCCGGGGTCCCGAAGCTTCCGAACTCCGGCATCTCGGGCTGGATGAAGTACCAGGCGAAGGAGCGTCCGGTCGTGCGCGCGAGCACGATTTACTGGAGCGCGTTACGTGCATGGCGCATCGCCAACCCCGTCGCCGGCATCACGGACCCTCCGACAGAATCGCAGCTCCAATCATTTTGGCCCCGCCTGCTCTCACGGGACGACAGTGATGCGCTGCGGACGTCCGTGGTCGAGCTCTTCGACGGCATCCCACGTGCGCCCGACGGGTGGAACCGTGCGTCCGGTCAACTCGACTTCGAGTTGCGCGACGTTGAGGCCGACTACATCCGCAGGAAGTGGCGCCACGCCGGTCTGGGTGGCACCCGCCCTTTGCTCAGCCGTCTGGCCGAAGACGGCGTGACGACGAAGTCGCTCTGGTCGCGCAAGGTCCGGGACGCGGCTTCGGCGGAGGAACGCGAACTGCTCGACCTTGCCCGGCGGGCAGCATCGGTCGCCTGCATCGCGCGGGCGGCGTATGCCACGCTCGTAGAGGCGAAGCGTAACAAAGACTTGGCGCGCGAGGACCGGGTCCATGCGGACGCTCTGCCAAGGGTCATCGCCGAGCATCGCGAAGCGGCACTCGAGACGGACGTAGAGGCGCTGCGAGCAGCCACGCGCATGGACGCGAACCTGACCCGGTTCGTGCGCGAGGTGATCGCCTGGGCGAAGTCCGATGGCACCATCGATGACATCGCACGCGTTCTCGAGGCCCGGGAGCGAGAGTTGAAGTTCGAGCGGGCCTATCTACTGAACGCCCGGCGGCGAGCCGATTGGAAGAAGGATATCGCGGAGCCTCTCGACTATCGTTGGCCGATGGTGCGGCGGATGATTATCCGCGTCGGGGCGGCTGCGTGAGCTTCTCGCCAAACGACCGAATCTCCATCTTCGGTGCATTGCGGCCAGGCTCCGGGCAGTCGGTCACGCGTGCCGTGGTTGCAACCTACTCGTTGGATCTGGTCGCGCTGCTCGGCCTCGTCCTGACGCTGGGCGGGAATCCCGAGGCCGAGTTTGAGAACTCCCCCCTTAGCCTCGTGAAGGCGTTCGACGGTATCCGGGGCCGGCTCCGCGTCCTTCACCAGGTCGGGCGGATCGTGGCGCCGAGGGCGCACCGCTCGATCCTGCCCCTCCTCGACACGATGGTGGAAGCGGTTCCGGCGAACGAGCGCACCCAGAGCTGGCACCCCAAGGTAGCCCTCGTTCGCTACGAGGGCGAAGGCGTCGAGTGGCGGTTCTGGATCGGCAGTCGCAACCTGACCGGCTCGCGCGACCTCGACGCCGGGCTTCTGCTCGTGACGTCTCGGGACAAGGCCGCGCGGCCGGTCACGGATGTCGGGCAACTGGCGCGCGGTCTTCTGGTGGAAGGCGGCTTCTCCTCGTCGGAACTTGACGAGCTGGACAGCGCGCGCTGGCTGGCTCCGCCGGGCGTCTCGGTCCGGCGCCTGCTGTGGCGCCGCCCCGGTGGGACGACGTCCTTCATCGGTTCGCCGCTTCTCGAGCGCGCGGAGGCCGCGAGCGCGGTCAGCCCCTTCATCGACCGGACCGGACTGAAGGAGGTGCTGCGCGCCGGGTCGCCGTCGGTCACGCTGCTGACGACGGACATGGCGGCCGGCAAGTGCGCACCGCTGGCCGGCATCGCGTTCAGGACGGGAACTTCGCCCGAACCGGAGGCCACTGTCTCCGTTGCCCAGCAGACCGAGGACAAGGCGGCTGAGTTCATCGAACCCCCGCCGGCGGGGGTCCATGCTAAGCTGATCGCCCTGACCAAGGGCAGGAAGTCGGCGGTTATGATCGGCAGCGCCAACCTGACCACTCGCGGCCTGCTCGGCCCCAACGCGGAGGCGGTCGCGATACTCGACGTGGTCGATGAGACGCTCGCCGGATCGCTGCACGAGTTCGTGCAGTCCGGCTTCGAGTTCGAGCCCGCCCGGGTGAACGAGGCGGCGGCGGAGCGGGAGGAGAGCCAGCGGCAGCTCGACGAGCGGATCGCCCTCCTTATCGAATGCGACCTGATGCTGGAATACGCGGATGACGGCCTATTCCTGATTATCGGCGAGGGCGCTGGCGCTGCACTTGCCGCCGCGCGCTTCGAGGCGGCACCGTTCGTGGAAGCGGATGCCTGGCTTGTGCTCGAGAAGAGTGCCCGCCGGCTTCAACTCCTCCGCGGCAGCGTCGTCCCAAGCGAGCAGACCTCCCTCGTGACCTTCCGGGCGACCAGCCTGGCCGACCCGAACATCCAGCGCACCTGGGTGCTGTCGCTGCCGGTTTCCGGCCTGGATCCCGACCGTCGCGACCGCGCGCTGCTGACGCGTTACGTCGGGGCAAGCAGGTTCCGCGATTGGCTCCGCTCCCAACTGGACGGTCTCGACGCCACTGCCGGCCAGAGGTGGTCCGACGCACCGTCGGGACGCGTCGCGGACGGCACCTCGAGCGTCCCGGACATGTTCACGCTCGAGACGATGCTGTCGGCCTGGGCCCGCGATCCGGCTGGGTTCGAGCGGCGCACGTCGGGCATGATGGCGATGCTTGACTCGTTCCGCGAGGCTTTCGAGGAACTGCCGGAGGAGGATGAACGGGACGCCGCGCTGGCGGATCTCGTCGAGGTCCGACCTTTCCTGCAGGCGGTCCACGACGCCATCCATGGAGGCGCGTGATGGAACTGGCGCCCTTTCAATCCGACACGGTCGAGGTCGCCTGCGAGGTCCTGAACGCGGCGGGTCCCCGCCGCTTCCTGGTGGCCGACGAGGTTGGTCTCGGCAAGACCGTCATTGCCCGCACGATCGCCCAGCGGCTCCGCGAAGGGCGGCGGCGGCTGAACGTCATGTACCTCTGCCCGAGCCTGGAGATCGCCGGCCAGAACAGACCCAAGTTCGTGTCGCTCACCAAGGCCGATCCGGAGGAGTATGAGCCCGGGGGCGACCGGCTCGCGCTGGTCCCCGGCTGCCCGCCGGACGAGGGAGAGGGTTACAAGGTCTTCACGTTCACTCCGGAGACCAGCCTGCCTGGCTGGAAGCCGGGACCGCGGACTGGCCGCAAGGCGGAGCGGGAGCTGATCAGATCCGCACTCGACCGGTATCCGGAGCTGTGGGAGTTGGTGAAGCGTCTCGATCGCAAGCGGGCTGCCAAGGGCGTCCTGTTTCAGGACCGCGGCGACCTGACGGGCTTCACCGCGATCGGGATCGAGCGGGCGATGGGGGACATCTTCGACTGCGAGACGGGCAGCGTGGAGAAGGCAGTCATCGCATGGCTCGAGCGCGAGGATGTCGACGTGCTCGAGTTCGTCGGTCGATTCCGCTCTGTCCTCGCGCTGGCGGCCTTGCGTCTCAAGGCGGTGAAGCCGGACTTGGTCGTGCTCGACGAGTTCCACCGCTACGCTGACCTGATCGTCCCGAAGGCCGAACTGTCGAACGTCCCGCTAAAGCAGGAGCGCGCTAGGGTCCACCGGCTGCTAGTCGAGGCGCTACTTGGCGGTGATGAGCGGCCGGCGGTGCTCCTCCTCTCGGCGACCCCATATCGGTTGCGGCGCCTCGATGGCGGCGAGATCCACGAGCTCGACCACTACCGTTCGCTGATCGACCTTGCCGGCTTTCTTGCCGACGACGACGTCCGGAAAACCGCCGTCGAAAATGCGATGCGTGACTACCACCGTGCGCTTAGGACGACGGGAAGCAAGGATGTGATCCGGAACTGCGTGCTGGCGGCGAAGGATCGACTGGAGGCGCTCCTCAAGCCGCTCATGGCGCGGACCGAACGAGCCTTGGTCCACAAGAAGGATTTGTTCGAGCGTCGTAGCCCGCAGGTATCCGTCGAGACCCAGGACCTCGTCGTCTTCCGGCACTTCGCTCAGACCGCGGGTCCCGAGTTCGCCGGCTGGGCGCCGGCGATGTGGACCTCGATCCCATATCCCTCTCAGACGATGCATGGCTACAAGGTCTGGAAGGGCCTGAAGGCGGCCAGACCGGCACCGATCGAGGCCGGCAGTGGCAAGGGCAGCCTGGCGCATCCGCAACTCCGCCATCTCGCGCAGATGGTCGGCGAACCGGGCAACCTCTCCCTCCCGTGGCAACCGCCGACCGTCGCCTGGTGGCGGTTGGAGGGCCCTTGGTCGGGCAGACGGCCGCTTCCAGGCAAGACCCTTCTGTTCAGCAGGTGGCGCGGAGCTCCCACGGCGATCTCCGCGCTGCTCTCCATCAACCTGTCGGGCGGTCTCCGGAAGCCCAAGGAGAAGGCGCCGGTCCCGCTGCTCAGGCCAGGCGGCAGCGAGACTGGCGCGCTTGTGGGGCTGTTCATGCCGTGGCCGAACCTGCCGCTTGCGGTGGAGCCGCTCAGATCGGCTGCAGCCACGCTCATCGGCGTGCGGCGCGACGCCCGTCGTCAGCTTGAGGATTACTTGCGGAGGCAGCGCATCCGGATCGACGGTGAGGAAAAGCGGCCCACCTGGGTCGTCGCCGCTGGCCTCGAGCGACAGATCAATGGGATCACCTACCAGCGGGTGTCGTCGCTCGCCGCGAAGGCGTCGAAGGGTGCCAAGGCCCGGAACTGGGCCACGCTGCCCAAGGTCGATCGGATTTCGCCCGCCGAGCTCAAGGCCTTGAGCGAGCACCTGCTGTCCTCGCCGGGCTCCATCCTCGCGCGCTGCCTCGTTCGCCACTCGGTCCCCCAGGAGCGTCCAGTCGATCGGCGACGCACGTTCGCCTTCGCGTGGGAGAGCCTCCGGCCCTATCTCGGGCACAGGGCCTTCGCGGAGTTGATCCAATCGACCTCCAAGCGGAAGCGCTATCCGGACGCGCTTGCCGAAGCGATGCTGAAGGGCGGCTTCGAGGCCGTACTCGACGAGCAGATGTCGCTACTGTCGAAATTGGGTGACGCGAAAGGCATCGGCATCGTCGAGCAGCTTTCCGCGAGCCTGCTCGATCGCCCCGGTCTCGTGCAGTTCCGGCGCGGGCGGACCAACCACCGCGTGCCGGTGCAGGCCGTGGCGCCTTTCGCCGGCGGCGAGCAGAGCCGGGGCGGCGGCAAGAAGGGCAAGCGTTTCCGCACCGATACGCTGCGGCGCGCGTTCAACTCACCGTTCTGGCCGCACATGCTCTGCACCACCTCGATCGGCCAAGAGGGTCTCGACTTCCACCTCTGGTGCAGCCGGATCGTGCACTGGGATTTACCAGGCGACCCCGTCGACTTCGAGCAGCGCGAGGGCCGCATCTCGAGGTATGGCAGCCTAGCGGTCCGCCGTTCCCTGGCGCAGGCGCACGGAGCGCAGGCACTCGCGGCGCCCCGCGCATCGAGCCCATTCTGCGAGCTCATTTCGCTTGCAAAGCCAGTCAAGGACGACACGACGGGGCTCGAGCGGTGGTGGCTTCCCGCCAGCGGGCGTCCGATCAGCGTCAGCTTCGATTGGCGTTTCAGCCAGCGGGCTGTCCGCCGCGAACGGATGCTTGAGGACCTACTTTACTACCGTCTGGCGCTCGGGCAGCCCGATCCTGAGGCGTTCGTAACGATGCTCAGGCGCGTCGGGGCCGATGAAGCCGGCGGCCGCGAACTCGCGATCGATCTGTCGGCTATATCAAGGCGCTTGCGAAGAACGACGTCAGGACGCGGTACTTCATCTGATCCGCGGCCAAACCGGGAATGACCGGGACGGGCAGCTGGCCCTCGAGTCTCAAACTGTCGCCATCGGGCCCGCGCACACGCACGTCGCAGATCGCGGCGGGGTTGGAGTGCATGCGGGCGAAGATTGGCGGGCCGTTGGGGATCGGAAACGGAAGCTCGACATCGACTTCGCAGTGGTTGATCTCGACTCGTTGCATCTCGATGGATGGCGTGAGACCGAACTGGTGATCGACAAGTCCTTCAATCGAGGCATTGGGGTCGAAGTTGATCGACCCCGTGATCTCCTTTGCGTCGACGCCCAAGCTGTCCCGGAGCAGTGCCTTGGTGACGGTAAAGTCCCGACTGAACTGACGCACGGTAGCTTCCATCCAGCCGATCAGGGCAGCGCCATCGTGCGCGTCGGCCCCGCGCATGGTGAAGCTGATCGCATATTTGTGAAGCTCCTCTTAGCTGACGCCGTCGCGGTGCACCTCGCGGACCCGCTTAAGCGTCCGTGTCATCAACATAGCCCACCAGTGGACCACATGGAATTGAACGGGCTAGCCTGCCGGAGCGCTCACGATAACGACGAAGCAGGGATTGTTGGACCGGGTGAAGACGAGCGCATTGCTTAGCTTCATCGTGGCCCTGAGATTGCCGTAGCGCAGTCGCGTTTTGGTCAGGACGAAGCAGGCTGGGAGCGCCGTGGCGAGATCGGCGGGCAGTCCGCGCCGCGGCCGGCGGTCGAATTCTACAACATGGTCCCAGCCATGCTCGTCTTCTTCGCTAGCGTTGCACGTAGCACCGGGCTCATAGTCCGAGACGAGCGCCGCAAACGTCCCTTACCTCAATTTTCCAACTTTTCGGGCCATCGGTTCCATATAGGGCGCGATCCGCCGGCACGCGAACTTGCAGAAATTTACGCTAGGGACTAATTAATCTCGGTGCCCCAACCAGGGTGACGGAATTGGTGTTACTCTAATTCGGGCCTGAGCCGTTCGCGGTGGAAGCCCACTGGTCCGAGGGTTCGTCCCAAGGGCCATGTTGTCGAGGGCCATTCGAGCCCATGGAAACCGGGTAGCCTTTGCCATCGAGCCGGGGGACTTTGGGGACCGTGCAGTTGGTACGCCAACTGGTCGGTGGAAAATGAAGGTAACGCATGCGTGTATCGGGCGGGCAGCAATGTCCGCCCCTTACTTTTAGCCTTGGGTTCCCGTCACCACGTCGCTGGGAAACACATTGACATGGTCCCCGCTGAAGGGGACCTGCCCCTTGGTCACGCAGTCGAATGGCTCGCTGTTGAACGGTACGTTCTTTTCGCGTTGGGCGTCATGCTGAAAGCCGTCGGGCATAAGTGGCGTACCGAGCCGGTAGCGGGACTCGAGCGCGCGCTGCAGCAACGCCGCGCCGATGGGGGCATCGGTCGGGATCTCGTGAACGCCACCATCCTGCCCGTGATTGGCCTTGGCGAAGACGATGTCACGGGCGTCGATCGCGAACTTCTTCCGGGTTCCACCCATCCGCTTATAGAAGTTGCTGAGCCGCTCGAAGGCGAAGCGTTCGATGCGAACGCCCGCCTCGATGTCGGGAACGTCCAGATGGCCATTCATGAAGCCGCGGAACCGCTCGACGAGTCGGTGCTCCGCATCGAGATGGAAGTTGCGGCCCGGCAATAGTAAGGGATCGTCTGATCGGTGGGCCTCAAGCCGCAGACGAAACGCTTCCGCGGAGTCAGCCTCGGCCTGCGCGATCGCGCGCCTGACCAGGAGATTCACAATCTCGATATCGTGTCGCCAGTGACGGCCCTTTGGCCAATCCCAGTCGGGATGGCGGAGCGGCGTCGGCAGCACCGCATGCCCGAAGACATCCCAAAGATTCTCGAACCCGGCAACATCGACATAGGCGACCGCGATCCTGCTCGGCGTCGGTATCCCTTCGTCATCCCGCTTTCCTGCCATCGCGAATGCGCAGGCGAGCCGGCCAAGCTCGACGTTCGCCTTCGAATCTCCGTAGAATCCGGCATCCTGATTGGGGAAGGCAGCCGCGACCGCACGCCAGCGCGTGTCGCGATCGTTGTTGATCGTCGCCGCTGCAGGCTCGGCGGTGACCTTGGGCAGTCCGGCGAGCACCAGAAGCGGCGTAGGACCAGGCGGCCCTCGCTTCTCGGGCCGGGATGCCTCGGCCATGCCTTGCTTCCAGTTACCCGCCATCGGTCAGGAATGCTTGAGCAGGATCTGGGCGATGTCGGCGGGGATGATCAGGCGAGGAATGATATCGGCGGGCTGGGCCGCGATCAGGCGGGCGAGCGCCGTCGTTGCCTCGCCTTGCTGGAAGGTGTTGGGATCGATGCCCGTGGCTTCCGCCCAGCTGATAAAATTGCGCCAGAGGGCCTCGCGTTCGGTGACCGAGGCTGTACGCAGCGTCAGTCCCGGTCGACGATACTCGTCGCCGATGATCCGCTGGGTGGGACGAATCAACTCGGGGGTCGTGACCTTAGTGAACCGGAAGGGGCGGACGGTGTCGATCGCGACCTGTTCGCCGGCTTCAGTCCGCACGCAAAAGGCGAGCTTCACCGCAGCTGGCAGGCAGTCGAACAGGTTGGCGTCGCGTCGTTGACTGGCGGTGTCGGTCTGGATCTTCTGCTGTAGCGTCGTGGCGATCGAGGCCGGCGCCACGGCTTCGCGTCCGCTGGTCGCATCAACGACCCGGATATTGTCCTCGCCCGCCGCGCGTACCGCCGCCATCAGCGATCCGAACTCCACCTTGAGGTCGGCCAGTAGCGGCTTGTTCTTCTGCCCGAAGCTCGACAGCAGCAGCGGCGTTGCATTGGGGGCATCGTAGTGGGCTTGAACCGCCGCGATCAGCCGTTCCAGTGCGGTGTCGGCCACCCGATAGATCCTCTCAAAACCTCAGCTACAAACCCAGCCTAGGTCACCGCTTGGATAGTGTCCATGCGGGTGGCGTCCGCGCGATTGCTACCGTTCGGCATCAACCCGACTTGTGTTGCGCCATGGCGTGATCGAGATGGGATATCGCCGAGATCGCACGGCGGAAGGTCCGATCAAAGGAACTCGCCGGAGCGATCGGCATCACCGAGTCGAACCTGTCCTTGCTCAAGTCGGGTCGGGTAAGAGGTATGCGGTTCAGAACACTGGCCGCCATCTGCCATTAATTGAAGTGCGGACCTGACGATATCTCGGGCTACGAACGATCTCACGAAGATGCGCGGGGCAACCATGACTGACCGCCGGAATGCGGCGGCATTGCTCTTTTGACTGCATGAACGGGTTGAAGACGCCCGGTCTTTTCCCGATCCTCGATCCCAGTCTGAAACCGGCGGCTGTCTTGATCGGCGTCCCCGAGCGCTGTTGGCAGCGACGGGAGCGGGCGCGTCGTTATGGTTTTGACGCATTCGCCATCTGCGGCGGGATCATCAGCGTGCGTGCGAAGAAGCGGATCACATCGTCCCGGTAATAGGCACCGGCGCTACCTTCCGGATCATGCCCTGGCTGAGGTTGAGCGAGGTCTCGCGGGCTTCCTTGCCGCGATCGAGGATGGTCTTTATCTTCCTGCCATGAAAGCACGGATGACGTATCTCGACGCCGAGGGCGTCAGGTTACGTGCCGGGATACGAGTCGCATCGACGATGGCGGATGCCGAGCAGGATGCGGCGCTGCGCCACCGCGCCGCATTGGGTCAGCTGATCGAGCGGGTCGCTGCCGGAAGGGCAGGGGACGACGACATCATCCGCCTACGCGACCTGTTCGGTCCGATCGCCTTGCTGCCGACCGGCGAACGCGGCGCATGTCGGCTGGTCGAGGTCGGTAAGCTGGCAGCATCTGATCGACAGACTCTCTACCCCACCGGCATCGGTTTCTCGACTTGCTAGTGGTTACCTGTGACCGCGCTCTTCAAGTGCAACAACGAACTGATTTTTCCGCAAAGCGCACATCCATCGTAGAGCCAGAACGTCCCAGCGCATCCACAGCAAAACGGGGGTACCAAAGGGGGTATCGACACTCGATATCGGAATAAAATGCAGCTGTTTCAGTGCCATAGACATGGCTGGAAGGTCCCTGTGGGTACTGTCCCCGCAACCAAAACTAACTAGAAAAACCCCGCCATCTCAACAAGATCGCGGGGTTTTTCTTTGTCATGAGCCTAGTGATAACACGCACGCTCTGGCGCAAACCCGCAACCAATATCACTCGTAAATAACTCAATCACTTACCTGCACCAGTATTGATAAGCGCCGGCGCAGTATAGCACGGGAGACGGATAGAGGCTGAGGTTGAGACTCGGGTCGATCAGCACCTTCGGCTTAAAGACCAGCGCGCCGCCGCCGCGAGCGCTTCCATATGCCTGCCACATCGACAGGCGTCCGATCTAATCGACGTGGTCGTGCTCGCACGACGGGGTCATGAAGGTCATCTCGCGCGCGTAGTGCGCGTTGTCGAAGTAACGTGCGCGGATCGTATCGAGATGCCGTCGTGCACATTGTCGATAGCGTGCCACAGGCGCTTTCCCACCGGCGCACCCAGCGTCCTTCCGATGATCACCTAGCCGGGCTCGATCTCCGAATGGTCGTTCATGACGGCGGCGTTGCGCAGCCAGACGGACTTTACCGCCATGATGTTGAGCGCGTTTTCGGCGGTCGTGTAGTGGGCGAACTTCAGACCTTCCGCCTTCACCTGGGCGAGTCGAGCATCACTGTGGCGGTAGATTACTGGGCGGATTCAACCGGTCGTCGCAACGCTTCGAAACTGGAGGCTGACGGTGGATATCAAGAAGCGGCGTTCGGACCGGTGTACACGGTCACAGTTGCGGTTTCCGGGACGGCCGCCAGTCGCCAATCGGGAAGAGCGTGAGATGTTCTGGCGGTATGTAGCTGCCGGGATGAGCAGCGAGGCGGCAGCGGTGAAGGCAGGAGCGTCACAACCGGTTGGCAGCCGCTGGTTTCGGGAGGCGGGCGGGATGCCACCGGCCGTGTTCAGGCCATCGGCGAAGCCCTTGTCGGGCAGATACCTGTAGCTGGCAGAACGCGAGGAGATCGCGCTGTTGCTGGTCCAAGGGCATGACGTGTGTGAGATCGCCCGCCGGCTCGGCCGTGCGGCATCGACCATCTCGCGCGAGATCCGGCGCAATGCCGCAACGCGCAGTGGCAGTTTCGACTATCGTGCGACAACGGCCCAGTGGCATGCCGAGCGGGCCGCACGCCGCCCCAAGATTGCGAGGCTTGCGGCCAACGACATGCTACGACGCTGGGTGGAGGATCGGTTGAGTGGTGCCGTTGCCAGCCCCGGTAGCCCGTCTGTCATCGGTCCATCGGTATCATCATGGAAAGGGCGACGGCATGGGCCGCGTCAGAACCGGCGCTGGTCAAAAGCCTGGAGCCCGGAGCAGATTGCCGGGCGTCTGCCCATCGACTTTCCGGACGACGACAGCATGCGCATCAGCCACGAAGCCATCTACCAAGCGCTGTTCGTGCAAGGACGTGGCGCCCTGCGTCGTGAGCTCACCGCATGCCTACGCAGTGGACGGATATTACGCGTACCGCGGGCGCGGGTCGGCCAGCGTGGCAAGAGTTTCGTATCGCCCGAGATCATGATCAGCGAGCGCCCTGCCGAAGCCAACGACCGCGCCGTCCCAGGTTATTGGAAAGGCGACCTCATCCTAGGACTCGGCAGTTCGGCGATCGGCACGCTGGTAGAGCGCACCACGCGGTTCACGATGCTGCTGCATTTGCCGTGCATGGAAGGTCACGGGGATGCGCGGGGGAACGTCAGGAACAGGCAGGCGCTGGCCGGACATGGTGCCGAGGCGGTTCGGGACGCCATCGCGCGCACCGTCACCACCTTGCCGGAAGAGCTGCGCCGCTCGCTCACCTGGGATCAGGGCGCGGAGATGGTGCAGCACGCGCGACTGAAGATCGATGCCGGCGTTGAGGTCTATTTCTGCGATCCGCAAAGCCCCTGGCAGCGCGGCACCAATGAAAACACAAACGGGCTGCTGCGCCAGTACTTCCCCAAGGGCACCGACCTCAGCTCGCATAGCGCCGAGGCCCTCGCGGCTGTAGCCGCGACCCTCAATGGCAGACCCCGAAAAACGCTGGGCTGGAAAACACCGGCAGAGGCGCTTGACCAATGCCTCGCCTCAATCAACAAACAGCCCGTTGCGACGACCGGTTGAATCCGCCGGCTGCGCGGCCGGATTCTCGTCGCATCGACGGTCGCGGATGCAGAGCAGGCGGCGGGGCAGCGGTATCGTGCCGCGTTGAGCCAACTGGTCGACCGGGCGGCTGCCGGTCGGACAACGGACGATGACGCTGTCCGTTTACGCGATCTGTTTGGCCCGATCGCGCTTTTACCGACCGGCGAGCGCCGCGCATGCCGTCTGGTCTATGTCGGCAAGCCCCATGGCTCCTGATCGGCGCATCTCCCACCAAGCCCTGACCGCTCGCCGTCTCTCTGTACTGCCGACCAGCCGTACATCTTTCCTTCCTGACTTGAATCAGCGTCAGGCAATCCTTTCATCAGGCGGGCAAAACGCCCAATGGTTCGATGGCGGCTAGGATCGACAGGACTAGGGAGAAGCACGATGGGCGAGAGAGAACGGAGAAGCGAAACCGGCGGCGCTGACCGGGGCGGGAGCCGAGTAGCTATGCCGCGAGGGCAACGGAATGTGGCAAGTGCCGATCCACGAGCAATATTACGGACCGACGATCTGGATTGCCTTCTCGAGCAGTTGACGCCGGAGACATTCCCCGAGCCAATCGACTATGGCCGTCCAGTAGGATGAGAGGTGTGGTAGGCTTTCTGTGCCGAGGCAGGAGATCCGGAAGCTTCGCTATTCACAGCAAAAGCGGTGCTGATTTATTACGTTATGAATCAAAGGGATGAAGTCATATGCACGCCGAAAGCAATTGTCGGTCTCGGTTTAATCGCCTCCCCGCAACCAATATCTTGGAACTACACACGCCGCCCTTCGGGGCGGCGTTGTCGTTTGTGGCCCAGCCCGCCAGATCGAACACCTTCGCCACCATCTCGGCCTCCGGGTCATTGGATTATTGCCAGAGAGGTGGGGGATGGTAGTTTGGTGGAATGGCCATGCGTCGGGTAACTATTGCCATCTGGGTGCTGACGATCGTTGCGTATCTGGCGCGGCCTTGGTCGTGCCTGGCAGCGTTGCTGCTGGAGGAGCGGCCACCGGAGAATCCGTATCATAGCGTCGATCCGCATGGCTTCGGTGTGCTCGGTGCCATCGTCATCGCGCTGGCGATGATGGGTCCGGTGTTGTGGCTCCTGCTCCAGCGCCGCCCGGCCGATGTCGTATCCGTCGCGCCGGTTGGGCGGATCGCTGCCGTGATGGCGGCGCTGGCGACGCCGATGCTGCTGCAGATCACCTATCTGCGCCTGCCGCTGCAATGGTGCTGGCCGGTCGTCGCCGCGTCGATCGTCTGGGCGCTGGTCGTACTGGCGTCGTGCCTGCGTACCGCGCCGGGATCATGGTCGGCGCTCGCGGCATTCGACCGGCATCCCCGGATTGCGTGGACGCTGGTCGCGACGATCGGACTGTCCAAGGCCGGAATCATCGTCGCCGCGATCGCCTGACCGATGATCGCCACCCCCTTCACAGTCCGGAGCCGACGCCCGATGACAAGAACCGCTTTCGCGATCGGTTGCGTCCTTGCCCTTGTCGGTTGCGGCGGCCGCGACGCAGCGTCACCCGTGCCGCAGCTCGACGCGTTTGCGAGCGACGACGAACTGCGCGCCTTCGTGGCAGGACGCCTGGCATACCGGCGGCAGCATCCCCGGCCGGGCGCGGACTATGCAAGTCTGCCCGCAGATACGCCGATGCCGCCGCCAGTGGTCGCGGCACCGGCACCTGCCGAGGCAGCGGAACGTGCCGAACCGAGCATCACCAACACGCGGAAGGCGTCGTGCGTCGACTGGTACGGGAACGCCCGGCCGATCTTCCTCCGCGGTCGCATCTTCGCGTTGATGGGCTATGAACTGGTGGAGGGCCGGTTGCAGGCCGGTCGCATCGCCGAAGTCGCCCGGACCGATTTCGCACCGCCGGCCGGGGTGCGGTAACCCCGTCCTTCATGGTATCGACCCGTCCGTATCTGCCATCCTGAGAAAGCGGTGCGAGCCGTGGAGAATGCACGCGATGAAACGGCCCATCATCTTCGTAGCGATCGTCACGCTGGTTTCGGCATTTTGCGCGTTCGTTCTGGCCATGCTGACGGCGGGTGCGATCAACCCGCCCAACCCGGTGCCGATCGGAATGGCGCTGGGGTTCGCGGTGGGCCTTATCTATCTCCTGCTCGCCAACAATCGAAACGTCGCGGTAGCCGCGCCCGATGTTCGACAGGCTGCACTGGACGCGCCGCCACCGACCGACGGTACCGCGCGCCTGATCGTCGTGCGGCAAAGCCGGATGGGTATGATGGTCGGCGTCGACATATCGATCGATGGCACCACCATAACGCAGCTGAAGAGTCCGCGGTTTGCGATCCTGTCGATCGCGCCGGGGCGTCGCGAAGTGGTGGCGGCGGCGCAGGGGAAGCCTTCGAAACCGCAAACCGTCGAAGTGGCGGCGGGTGAAATCGTCGTGCTGCGCGTTGCGACGGGGTTCGCTGGCGTGAAGATCACCCCCGAAGCCGACGGGCCGCAGTTACGCAGCGCGCTCGCGCGCGTGCCGATGGTAGCGCCAACGCGGACCTGAGCGCGGCCCGGCCCGCAGGGATGTAGATGTCGTTCAATCGGGGAAACGATATGCGTTCGACTGGCCGACCGCCAAATTATAGTGCGTCAGCACACGATCGCGGGCGGTTCGATCGCCGTTCCTGTAGTCGGAGAACAGTCCCTGCATCTCGGTGAGCCGTTCGATGACATTGCGGTAGCTATGTTCGTTGCCGGCGATCTTCTGAATTTTGCTTTCGTTGGCACGCATCTGGTCGAGTGCGGTACCGACCACCTGCGACTGCCGGGCAGCGGCGTCCATGTCGCCCTTCGTATAGGCGGCGATCATCGTTTCCGCGGCGGCCATCGCACGGAGGAGGCTGGCTTCGGCCACGTGACCCGCAGCGTTCAGGTCGGCGATACGCTGCGTATTCCGGCTGCGTTGATACACCGACAGCGCGTCGCCGAGCCGGGTGAAAGCCGACAGGGCGTTCGCATGGGCCGATTTCAGTGGACCGTCGGCTGCCTTGCCCCTGGCCAGATTGTCGTCCCGATACGCTCGCGCGGAATAATATGGCGCCAGTTCGCGTTCGATCCGGACGATCTCTTCCAACGGAGGGATGAGCGCGTCGACGGCCTTGTCGAGCGGGGCGGTCCGCTCGGTACCTGGTTCGGCACGCGCCTTCTTCAGATCCTCGACGATCCGGACGAGGGAATCCGTCGTGAAGGTCATGTCGAGCGTGTTGGCGGGGGTGGCGGTCGGGATCCGGTAGCTGGCATAGGCCTCTAACTTCTGCGCAAGGAAATCGTTCTGGGCCAGCGCGTTGAACGCCGATACATAACCCGACTGCTTGACGTCGTCCTGCTGCGCCCGATCGGCCTTCGCGGTCGCTCCTCCCGTTGCGGCCTGTCCATTTCCCGACGCACCGTCCGGCGAATTGCACCCGGACAATGCGGTGGTCGACAGCGCGACCGTCAGCGCAACGGCGATCATTCTCTGCATCCGACCGAGCCTCCGTTTCCCGAAACGTCGCGTTCCACGATTCGCACCGCTCAACGACGCGGTTTCTGTCGTGTTCCCTGCCGCAGCGCCGGCGATACCGCTTCGCCGACCCCGTAATCGCAAGGTTCCAGCCCGATCGAAACGCTTCCGGAACCAGTTGGGCGGCGGCGTGGTTTATGGCCGGGCCAGACAAGCGTGGCTGGCGTGCAACGGAGCATCGTTCCCATGAAATCGAGACTTTGCATGATCGCGGTCGCCGCGTCGCTGATCGGATCCACCGCCGGTGCGCAGAGCCTGAAGCTGAAGCAGCTGTTCGCGGCCGACCGGACCAAGGTCGCCGAGGAAGCGAAGGAAGCGTCCGACGCCTGTGGGACGCCGATCAGTTTCCAGATGAACTATGCTACTTATTCGGGTGCGCTGGACGATGTGAACAACCAGTCGCCATGGGCCTATGCGGCCAACGTGTCCGACGCGCTCAAGCGCGTGTGCAGCAGCGACGATGGCAAGGCCGCGGTGCGCGAAAAGATCCGGACCGTCACGGTTTCCCATGGGGATCAGGAGAGCATGTCGCTGTCCAACGGGACGTTCGCCTATGCCGTTCCATATAGCGGCCACAGTCCGGCGAGCATCGTCCGCTGGCTGGAAAATAACCTCTGATCCGGACCTGGCGGGCGGGCTGTCTGCCCGCCGGGGACGTTGCCGCAGTCGGTAGGCGACGATTTCGGCAAGTCGCCATGCGAACGGATGACGTCGGGACATCGCAACGACACCCGTGCTGCGCGTTCATCGGTCACGTCTTTGCAACCACGTCGTAAAGCGTTCGGTATGCCCGGGCCTGAGCATCCGAACGATAGCTGCCGATGCGCGTCTGCGCGGCGCGGCCGAGCGCGCGTTGCAGGTCGGTCGAGTCCATCAACCGTTCGATCGAGTCCGCAAGGCGTGACGGGTTGCGGCGGGGAACCAGCAGGCCGGCCGCGCCGACGAGTGCGGGTACGCCGCCGACGGCGGATGCGATAACCGGCAGGCCGCTGGCCATGGCCTCGATCAGCGCGACCGGCGTGCCTTCATGGTCGGACGGCAGCACGAACGCATCCAGCCGGCGCAGATAGCCCGGAATATCGGCGACCGCGCCGAGCATCGTCACATCGAGTCCCGTGCTGCGCGCCCGGATGCGGGCAGCGGCGGGACCTTCGCCGGCGATCAGCAACCGGCAATGACGATCGCGTCGCTGGAGCAGGTGCAGGGCCGCCAGCAGATCGCAATGCCGTTTGACCGGATGCAGCCGCGCGGCGATCCCCAGCGTGAACGGCCGTTCCGTCGCCCGCTGCGTACCACAGAAGCGGGCGAGGTCGATTCCCGGCGGGATCACCTCGATCGGTCGCCGGATCCAGCGGAAGCGTCGCGCAAGGTCGTCCGAAACGGCGGTGATCGCGCAACTGCGCCGCAGCCCCGACGCGATGGCAGGCAACCAGCGCCAGCCCTTGCCCAGCGCGACATGCAGCGTCGTCACCACCGGCACGTCGAGTTCGGGTAGCAGCGCAGCGGAGACATGACCCTGCGCATGGACCACATCGATCCGCCGTGCGTCGATGGTCGACCGCATCTGTTTGGCGAAATCCCGGTCCGAGCGGTCCAGCGCGACGATGGGTGCGTGCGGATCCAGCGCCACGCCGTCGGCACGATCGAACGTGATGACGAGCGGCGCGATACCATGTTCCGCCGAACTGCGACAAAGGTCGGCGACGATCCGCTCCCGCCCGCCCACCGCCATGCTCGGCAGCAGGTGCGCGACGCGGATCACGTCCCGGCGAGCCGTTCCATCGCGTCGCGGCGATACTTCCGGAACGACGGTGCGTGCTTCTCGACGCGAGACCCCGCCTCGCAATGACAATTCGGGCAGTTGAGCTGAAACGCGTCGCGCGCCGCCTGATGATGTTGCGGGGTGTAGAGGATGTCGGCCAGCCGCTGCTCATGCAGGTTGCCGAGCGGGAATGTCACATAGCATAGCATTACCGACCCGTCGGCCCCGACCCATAGCAGCTTGCGCGCATCGCAGGGAATCCGCATCCCCTGTTGCTCCATCGCCCAATCGGCGAAGGCGGCCAGCGCCGGCGCGGATTCCGTCAGCAGGTCGGGCTCCGCCGCCTTGAGCTTCAGCAGGTGATTGATGACGCGGTCGATGGCGGGCCTGTCCTCCGGACGGAATTGCAGCTCGCGTTCGGGGCCTTCCTGAAAATAGGGCAGCGAATAATGGACGACGTCGACGTGAACCTTCGCATCGAACCGGCGGGCGAAGGCGATCATCTCGTCGACGGCCGCGATGTTCGCGGAACGCCGGCTGAGCAGGAAATTGATCTGGATGTCGAGTTCGTCCGGACCGAACAGCGCACGCGTATTCTCCAGGCTTTCGACCAGTCGCGCGTAGCGGCCCGGCCGCTGGACATATTCGTCGAACGCCCCGTCCTGACCGTAATAGCCGATCGTGACCTTTCGCAGGCCCGCCGCGTGGAGTGCTGCGATCTTGCGGTCGAGGATCAGTGCGTTGGTCGTCATGTAGCAGCCGACCCCGAGCCTGTTCGCGGCCTCCACCATCCGGACGACGTCGGGATGCAGCAGCGGTTCGCCCCCGTACAGGCGAACCGCCGGCACATTCGCCGCCGCCGCGTCCTCGAGCAGCTGTTCGACGATCTCGAACGGCAGTTGCGCTCCGGGCATGAAGTCGCGCCCGTATTTGCACCCCTGGCAGCGGAGATTGCAGTGGGCGGTGATCGCGATCGTGATCTTTTCGGTTCGCGCCCTGATCGTCTGCGGCCATCGCGACGCGATCGTCGAACGCGTGCGCTCGGTCACGCGGTATCCCGCCTTCAACGTCGGCGCGATCGCCGGAACGGTCCTGGCCAGCGAGCGGGCGAGTTTTTCGATTGGCATGATCGCGATCCCCTGTTCCGACTGGCCGGATATTCCGGGATGGCCGGGGAAATGTCCATGACCGGGAACGGCGTGTCGGTCGGGGATCGTTTCGTTTCTGGATTCGGTATGATCCGGCCTCAGGCCAAGGCAAGGCGGAGTGCCGGAACGAGTGCCGGGCGGCGCCAGCGGTCGGCGGCGCCCGCGACGATGGCGGCCAGCGCGAGGGTGCCGCCGAGTGTCGCGAGCGCCGCGCCCTCCGCACCCGTGCCCATCGCCTGCAGCCGGGCGATGATCGCGTAGCCGATCACCGCGTGCAGCAAGTAGAACGGGTAGGAAACCGCCCCCAGCCACAGCAGCGCCGGATGCGCCAGCCACGCGGCACGGTGGTACACGACGAACGCGAACAGCGCGGCGAGGCCCATGACCAGCAGCGTCGCGTGCCCGTCGCCGGTCAGCGCGGTGACGGCGATCACCACCGCGACCAGCGCGAGCGCTTCGCCGTCCAGCGCCCGGCCTGACCATTGCCGGGCGGCGATCAGCCCGATCGCGAAATAGGGCGCATGTTCGATCAGCAGCAGTTGCTGGACCCATGCCGGCACCGGCAGCAGCCAGCATGACAGGCGCAGCGCCATCCATCCCGCCACCAGCCGGTCGATGCGCTGCGTCAGCCCCGCGCGCCACGCGAGCGCGATCAGGGAATAGAACAGGATTTCGACGTTCAGCGTCCAGTAGACGCCGTCGACCATCGCGACGCCGGTCCATGGCTGAAGCAGCGGCAGGTTCGCCAGCCAGCTCCGCGGGTCGACCTGCAACCGCGCCGGCCCCAGCGCCCATGCGATGCCGCCGGTCAGCGCCATCGCCACCCAATATTCGGGCAGCAAGCGCCGCGCCCGCGCCCATGCGAAATCGCGAAGGCCGGGCGTCCGCTCGAGCGTGACGAGGATCGCGAAGGCGGAGATCGCGAAGAACAGCTTCACCCCGTCGCATCCCCATGGCAGCTGCAACGCCGGCAAGGCGGTGCCGGGCAGGATGAACGGGACGAAACAGGTGTAGTGATAGAGTGCCACCGCCAGCGCGGCGAGCCCGCGCAACCCGTCGAGTTCGCGCAGCCGGGGCGGGGTCGGGGGGATCGGCGGGTGCGGCACCCCCATGATGTGCGGCGCGCGGGGTCAAGGCCGCGTTAACGGGCCCTGGAGCGGTTTCCGACCAGGTTGAACCGCCGTCATCGCCCTTCGGGCGCCTGCTTTGCAGCGGGGCGCTTTCGATCCGGGGCCGCGTTGCTCGTCGGTCACGATGCTGCAGCATCGCTCCCTCCTCGCGCCTTGCCCCGCACCGAAATCACCGCCGTGCCGGCGATCCAGCCTGATCGGAAACCGCTCTAATCCTCCTCGACCATCGACCGCACCTTCTGCCGGCCGAGGCGGTGCTCGCGCCATACGATGAACAGGCCGCTGGCGATGATGATCGGCGCGCCCACCCACGTCATCGGCGTCGGCAGCACGCCGAACAGGAGGAAGCCGTAGATGGTCGCCCACAGCAGCCCGGAATAGTCCATCGGCACGACGGCCGCGACCGGTGCGGCGCGCGACGCGGCGGTCAGCGCGATCTGTCCCATGCCGCCGACCACGCCGATCGCGACGAGGTTCGCCCAGGTCAGCCAGTCGTGCGAGCGGATGTCGAAGGCATAGGCGGTGGCGATGAACGGCAGCGTTAGCGTCGAGAACCAGAACACCGTCGTCCCCGCCGGTTCGTCGCGCAACTGGCGCAGCGCGATGGCGACCAGCGCGACGAACAGCGCGGCCATCAACCCGACGAACGCGCCGAATAGGGGCACGTGGCTGCTGCCCGGCTGCGCGACGACCAGCACGCCGACGAAGCCGAGCAGTACCGCGCTCCAGCGTTGCCATCCGGTCGGTTCGCGCAGCACCAGCGCGCCGAGCAGCGTGGCGAAGATCGGCACGGTGAACTGGAACGTCGTCGCCTCCGCCAGCGGCAGCAACAGCACCGCACCGAAGGTGAACACCATGCCGACCAGCCCGATCATCGACCGGGTAAGATGCCCCTTGATCCGGGTGGTGCGCAGCGAACGCAGGCCGGGTCCGGCTGCGACGAAGGCGAGCACGATCGGCAGCGCGCATGCCTGGCGATAGAACATCGTCTCCGGCAGCGAGGCGCCACGCGTCTCCGCCAGCTTCACCAGCGCGGACATGGTGGACAGGAAGAAGATCGCGAGCAGGCGGAGCGCCAACCCCCGAAGGATACGGTCGCCGGGCATGTGCGGGCTCCTATAGACTGCGTGCCCGCGAAGCCACCCCGGCTTCGCATAGTGCGAACGCGATGTCGCAGCGCGCGTCAGGAAATCGCTAACCATGACCGTGCCGGGGGCGCCGCTGGCTGTACGCAAGACGGCAGGACCGCGATCGAGCATCCCGCCTTTCCCGCGCTCCACGTCGCCGCCGCGTCAGCGGTTCGACAAGAAAGCGATGTCAGAACAACGGGATGAAGGGCGGTTTGCGGAAGGCAGGATGAAGTACGACAAGGACATGCACCACCCGCGCCGTTTCGACGTCGTGACACTCGATGCTGGCGGCAACGTTGCGGATGGCAGCGTCCCCCGCTGGCGTCCCCGCCGAACGTTGCTGTGCTGGGGGTTGCTGGGCGCGATACCGTGGATCGTGATCGCGATCCTGCTGTATCGCTAGCTGGTTCGGGGACTCATCGCCGCTTGGCGAACCGCCCCGTTTGCCGCTATCGCGCGCCCATGAAGCACGCTCTCAACGTCACGCGCGGACAGGATTTCGCCGCCTGGTATCAAGCCGTCATCGCCGAGGCCGATCTGGCCGAGGAATCCGGGGTGCGCGGGTGCATGGTCATCCGGCCATGGGGCTATGGCATCTGGGAGCGGATCCAGCGGCTGCTCGACGACCGGATCAAGGCGACGGGGCACGAGAATTGCTATTTCCCGCTGTTCATCCCGCTCTCCTATTTCGAGAAGGAGGCCGAGCATGTCGACGGCTTCGCCAAGGAGATGGCGGTCGTCACGCATCACCGGTTGATCGCGGACGGCAAGGGCGGGCTGACGCCCGACCCCGAGGCGAAGCTGGAGGAGCCGCTGGTCGTGCGGCCGACCAGCGAGACGGTGATCGGCACCGCCTTTTCGCGCTGGGTCCAGTCGTGGCGCGACCTGCCGGTGCTCATCAACCAGTGGGCGAACGTCGTCCGCTGGGAAATGCGCACCCGCATGTTCCTGCGCACCGCCGAGTTCCTGTGGCAGGAGGGGCATACCGCCCATGCCACGGCGCAGGAGGCGCGCGACGAGACGCTGAAAATGCTCGAAGTCTATCGCGAGTTCGCCGAAACCTGTCTCGGCCTGCACGTGATCGCGGGCGAGAAGCCCGAGAACGAGCGCTTCCCCGGCGCGGTCGCGACCTACAGCATCGAAGCGATGATGCAGGACGGCAAGGCGTTGCAGGCGGGCACATCGCACTTCCTCGGCACCAATTTCGCGCATGCGCAGAACATCCGGTTTCAGAATGCCGAAGGGCAGTTCGAACATGCCAACACGACCAGCTGGGGCGTATCGACCCGCATGATCGGCGGCGTCATCATGGTCCATGGCGACGATGACGGGCTGCGCGTGCCGCCGGCGATCGCGCCGTGGCAGGTGGTGATCGTGCCGATGCTGCGCGACGCGCCCGAGGACGAGCCGCTGATCGCCTATTGCCGCGAGTTGCAGGCGTCGCTGGCGAAGCAGACGGCGCTGGGCGAACCGGTCCGCGCGCTGCTCGACCTGAAGCCCGCCAAGGCGGCGACCAAGCGCTGGGGCTGGGTCAAGAAGGGTGCGCCGGTGATCGTGGAGGTCGGCGGGCGTGACATGGCGGGCGGCAACGTGTCGGTCGTGCGCCGCGACCGGCTGTACCGGGAAGACGGCAAGCTCGACAGCGCGGTGGTGGCGAAGGACGCGTTCGTCAGCGCGGTTGCCGAGACGCTGGCCGATATCCAGGCGACGTTGCTGTCGCAGTCGACCGAGAAGCTGCGCGCGCAGATCGTGCCGGTTGACGACTGGGCCGGCGTCGAGGCGCATTTCGCGGCGGGCGTGAAGAACCCCGGCTGGATCGATGTGCGCTGGTCAAAGCCGACCGGCGATGCGCTGGAAGCGGTGGTGCAGCGGTTGAAGGGGTTGAAGCTGACCATCCGCAACGCGCCGCTGGGGCAGACGGGGTGCGACGATGGCCCGTGCGTATTCACCGGCGAACCGGCGGTGGAACGGGTGCTGATCGGGCGGGCGTACTGACGCCGGTTTGCGGTGGCGGTCGCCCCGGGGTTCGACCCGGAGTCCCGCTTTCGTTTCCGCGGGTGAGGAGAAGCGGGACCCCGGGTCAAGTCGAGACCTCTGCGAAAATCTCGAACAGAGCCAACTATTCGCCAAGGTACGGGTTGAGGGCTTTCGCAGAGGTCTCGGGCAGGCCGGCGTGACGAAGGGTAAGCGGTTCGGGCTGGTAATGGGGGCGTGACCGGTATCCCCGCGCAGGCGGCGATGCGGAGCAATCAATGTCGTCGCCCTATACCCTGGACCCCCGCCTGCGCGGGGGTACGGTTCGGGTGGTGCTGCGAGCCCGCTCAATCCTTCAGATTGCCCGGAACCTGTCCACCGGCCTTGCCGAGTTCCTGCAACACCGTCTTGTGCAGCCAGATGTTCATCTCCGCGCTGCCGTCCCTGGCGCCGGTATAGCCCAGTTCGGTCGCCAGTTCCTTGCGGTTGTCGAGGCTGGAATCGAGGTCGAGCAGCTTCATCAGATCGACAATCGACGTGCGCCAGTTGAGCGGCGGGTTGCCCTTCTGCCCGGCGATGCGTTCGATCGCGGTCATCGGGTCGACCGGCTGCGGCGCTGCGGGGGGTGCGGGCGCGGGTGTCGGAGCGGCGGGGGCGGCCGATGCGGGCGCAGGCTGCCGGGACGGCGCGGGCGCCGGCGCGAGCTGGGAGGCCGGGGCGTCCTTCTTCTGCCCGAAATAATTGTCGCCGAACGGTCCGCCGTCCTTGCCGAAAATCTGTGTCTTGATGCGGTCGAAGATACCCATGGTCGTTTCCCGTAGAAAAGAGTGCGCCCGGGCCAACGGTCGGCGCGGCACTTCGGCTCCTCCGACGATACGCCATTGGTCTGACGCGCGGGGCGTCCTATGTCGTGGACGATGGTACGCACCAAAACGCCGCCCGGCCTGCCCACCCGCGAGCAGATCCTAGAGTTCATCCAGTCGTCGGAAACCCCGGCGGGCAAGCGCGAGATCGCGCGCGCCTTTGCCCTGTCGGCACAGCAGAAGATCACGCTGAAGGCATTGTTGAAGGACATGGCCGACGAAGGGCTGATCGACAGCGCGCCCGGTCGCGCGTTCCACAAGATGGGCGGGCTGCCGAAGGTGACGGTGCTGCGCGTCGCCGAGGTCGATGACGGCGGCAACGTCTGGGCGGTGCCCGAACGCTGGGAGGCGGAAACGCCCGCGCCCAAGGTCCGGGTGCGCGAACGCGGACGGCGCAGCGCGCTGGGCATCGGCGACCGCATCCTCGCGCGGACCGAGGAGGCGGGCGCCGGCTGGGCGGCGTATCCGATGAAGAAGCTCGACCGCGCGGCCGACGCGGTGCTGGGCGTGCTGCGCGCCGAGGGCGACCGGCTGTGGTTGCAGGGTGTCGACAAGAAGGAACGGCGCGAGGTGCCCGTGTCCGATGCGGGGGATGCCGCGCCGGGCGACCTCGTGCTGGCCGCGCTGGGCGGACGCCCGCCTCGGATCACCGCACGGGTGGTCGAACGGCTGGGCGATCCGTTCGAGGCGCGCAGCTTCTCGCTGATCGCGATCCACAAGCACGGGATTCCCGATGTGTTCGCGGAGGACGTGCTGGCGGAGGCGCGCAAGGTGGCCGGCTATCCTCTGGGCAACGATCGCGAGGATCTGCGCCACCTGCCGATCGTCGCGATCGACCCGATCGACGCGCGCGACCATGACGATGCCGTGTGGGCGAGTGCCGACGACGATCCCGCCAACCCCGGCGGCTGGCGCGCGATCGTGGCGATCGCCGACGTGTCCTTCTATGTCCGCCCCGGCTGCGACCTCGACAAGTCGGCGCGGTCGCGCGGCAACAGCGTCTATTTCCCCGACCGGGTCGTGCCGATGCTGCCCGAGATATTGTCGGCGGACGTGTGTTCGCTGAAAGCCGGGCAGGACCGCGCGGCGCTGGCCTGTCACCTGACCATCGCGAAGGACGGCAAGCTCACGGCATGGCGTTTCACCCGCGCGGTCATCCGCGTCGCCGCCAATATCGCCTACGAACATGCGCAGGCGGCGATCGATGGCGTGGCGGATGCGCCGGTGCCGCGCGATCTGATCGACGGTGCGCTCGGACCGCTATGGGCGTGCTGGGGCGCGCTGGCGAAGGCCCGCGCCGCGCGCGAGCCGCTCGACCTCGACCTGCCCGAACGGCGGATCGTGCTGGACGACAAGGGGCGCATCCTGTCGGTCGCGCCGCGCGAACGGCTGGATTCGATGCGGCTGATCGAGGATTTCATGATCGCCGCCAACGTCGCGGCGGCCAGGGCGCTGGAGGCGAAGAAGGCGCCGGTGATGTACCGCGTCCACGAACCGCCGACGCGCGAGAAGCTGGTGGCGCTCAAGGACTATCTCGAGACGTTCGACGTTCCCTTCGCGCTGGGGCAGGTGATCCGCCCGGCGACGTTCAACCATGTCCTTGCCCGGATCGGCGATGCCGATTTCAGGCCGCAGGTGATGGAGCAGGTGCTGCGCACCCAGACCCAGGCGTTCTATGGCCCGCAGAACCATGGCCATTTCGGCCTGAGCCTCGGCAGCTACGCGCACTTCACCTCGCCGATCCGCCGCTATGCCGATCTGCTGGTCCATCGCTCGCTGGTTGGCAGCTACGGACTGGGCGAGGGCGCGTTGCCTGCCGAGGATGCCGCGAACATGGAACGCGTCGGCGAGGCGATCAGCGGCCTCGAACGTCGCGCGATGGAGGCGGAGCGCGAGACTGTCGACCGCTATGTCGCCGCCTATCTGGCGGAACATGTCGGCACGGTGATGGAGGCGCGGATCACCGGCGTCGCCAGCTTCGGCTTCTTCGCGACGGTCGAGGGGGTGGGCGGTGACGGGCTGGTCCCGGCCCGCGACCTCGGCACCGAATATTTCCGCTTCGACGAAGGATCGCAGTCGCTGATCGGCGACCATAGCGGCGAAACCTTCGCCGCCGGGCAGCGGCTGCAACTGCGGCTGGCCGAAGCGAACCCGGTATCGGGCGCGCTGCGCTTCGAACTGCCCGACGGCAAGGGTTCGGCGGGCGGTGGCGACCGGCGCAAGGGGCCGCCGCCGCGCGTGCTCAAGCGGCGGGGGCGGCCGGCGAACATCCGGCATCAGGGACGCAAGCGGTAACGCGAGGGCGGGGTCGCCATCCGGATCGGCGATTTACGCGGTGAACCGAGCGGAAAACAGCGCTTGTAACGCAGGTGTCACGCCCGGTTAGCCCGCGGTTTACCGTCGCTACCTATCGCCGGGGCATGGCTTCGCAACCCTGCCTCGATCCCGCCGTGCCGGCCGATCCCCTGACCATCGGCCAGGACGCGACGCTGCGCGAGGTCGTCGACCGGTTCCGCCAGCATCACGACCTGCGGCTGCTGGCGGTGCTCGATCGGCAGCAATGGCCGGTGGGGGTGTTGCGCGAGGTCGATGTGCGCGACCTGCTGTTCAATCCGTTCGGCCATGCGCTGCTGCGCAATCCCGGTTTCGGCGACGGCGTGGGGCAACTGGTCCGCCCGGTCACGGTCGCCGATCACGACACGCCGCTGCCCGCGTTGCTGGCGATGCACGGCGACAATGGCGTGGCGCTGGTGCGGCGGGGGGTGTTCGTCACGCTGCTCGATCCGGTGCAGTTGCTGCGGATGGCGACGACATGGCATAGCGACGCGACGGCGCTGGCCGAGGCGCGAGCCCAGCGCATTCATATCGCCGCCAGCGCGTTCGACGCCGGTATCCGCGCGCTGGCAGACGATATCGGCGACGCCTGCACCGCCATCGGGCAGGTCGCGGCCGACCTCGACCAGCGCGCCGCGGCGACGCGCGGCGGGGCAATGTCGGTCGCCGCGGCGGCGCACCAGACCGCGATCGGCATGGTCGATATCGAGCAGCGCGGGCGGGCGCTCGCCGCCTCGTTCGAACGGATCACGCGCGATACCGATCAGGCCGACCGGCTGCGCCACGATGCGGACGGGGTGGTCGATCGCAATCGCGGCCATGTCCAGTCGCTGTCCGACGTCACGACCACCGTGGAGGCGATGCTCGAGCTGATCCGGGGGTTGGCGCGGCAGACCAATCTGCTCGCGCTGAACGCCGGGATCGAGGCGGCCCGCGCCGGGGAGGCGGGGCGGGGCTTTGCCGTCGTCGCGGGCGAGGTGAAGTCGCTGGCGCGGCAGACCGACATCGCGGCGGGGGATATCGCCCGCCGGGTCGATACCGCGCGCGCGTTGCTGGGCGACGTCGCCGACGGGCAGCACGCGGTCCAGTCGGCCATCGCCGCGATCGGTGCGATCACGACGACGATCGCCACCGCCGTCGCCGCCGAACGCGATACGACGCAGGCGATCGCTGTCCGCGTCGAGGAAGCGCGTGATGCAGGGGACGATATCGACGCACGGGCAAGCGCGATCGCGACGGCGTCGGACGGGATCGGCGCGCAGGCGGGGATGTTGACCGGGCTGGTCGAGGGGCTGTCGGGGCTCAGCCGGCAGTTGCAGGGG
>NZ_JASCXF010000050.1:0-31146 GCF_030062225.1 Sphingomonas sp. 2R-10 | reverse complement strand
CCGCTACCCCCGCCTGGCCGCCCGATTCGTCCCCCCGCCTGTTCGTCGACCAGCCGCTCGGCGACGGCGCACGCATCCGCCTCGACGGTGCGCAGGCACATTACCTGTTGTCGGTGATGCGCGTGAAGGACGGCGACGTCGTCCGCCTGTTCGACGATGCGACCGGCGAATGGCTTGGCCACGCCACCGAAGTCCGCAAGCGCGACCTGGTCCTCGCCATCGCCGAACGGCTGCGCGAGCGCGAGGTCGTACCCGACCTGTGGCTGTGCATCGCGCCGACCAAGAAGGGGCGGATCGACTGGACGATCGAAAAGGCGTGCGAGCTGGGCGTCGACCGGATCGTGCCGGTGCTGACGCGGCGCACGGTGGTCGATCGCCTCAACCTCGACCGGCTGCGCACCCATGCGATCGAGGCGGCGGAGCAATGCGGCCGCACCGCGCTGCCGGCACTGGCCGAACCGGTGAAGCTCGCCGCGCTGCTGCGCGACTGGCCCGCCGACCGCGCGCTGTTCTTCGCCGACGAGACCGGCGGCGTCCCTGCCCTCGACGCGATGCGCGGCCGGCCCGGACCGGCGGCGATCCTGATCGGGCCCGAAGGCGGCTTCGATCCGGAGGAACGCGAAGCGATCCGCGCCCATCCGCAGGCGGTCGGCATGGCGCTCGGCCCGCGCATCCTGCGGGCCGAAACGGCGGCGGCGGCGGCGACCGCGCTGTGGATGGCGGCGGCGGGCGACTGGTAGCCACGCTATACCTGCATCAATCACAGCCCCCTAGCGCGGCCTTTCACCTGGGCGTATGGGCGCGATCATGAGCACGAAGACCGTTTCGGACAACAGCGCAGCGGTCATCGAGGACCGCGCACAGCTGATCGCCTATTTCGCCGGGGGCGAGAAGCCGGCGGAACGCTGGCGGATCGGGACCGAGCACGAGAAGTTCGTCTATCGCACCACCGATCACGCCGCCCCGTCCTATGACGAACCCGGTGGCATCCGCGACCTGCTTGCCGGTCTCGAACGCTTCGGCTGGCGCCCGGTCGAGGAGGGGGGCAAGGTCATCGCGCTGACCGGCCGGGACGGTTCGGTCAGCCTCGAACCCGCCGGGCAGTTCGAGCTGTCGGGCGCGCCGCTCGAAAACCTGCACCAGACCTGCGCCGAGACCGGCCGTCACCTCGATCAGGTAAAGGCGATCGGCGACGAACTGGGCCTCGGGTTCCTCGGCCTTGGCATGTGGCCCGACAAGCGCCGCGACGAACTGCCGATCATGCCCAAGGGGCGCTACGGCATCATGCTGAACCATATGCCGCGCGTCGGCACGATGGGGCTCGACATGATGCTGCGCACCTGCACGATCCAGGTGAACCTCGATTATTCGAGCGAAGCCGACATGGTTCAGAAATTCCGCGTCGGCCTTGCGCTCCAGCCGCTCGCGACCGCGCTGTTCGCCAATTCGCCGTTCACCGACGGCCTGCCCAACGGCCAGCTGTCGTACCGCTCGCATATCTGGTCCGATACCGATCCGGCGCGTACCGGCATGCTGCCGTTCGTGTTCGAGGACGGGTTCGGCTATGATCGCTATACCGACTATGCCCTCGATGTGCCGATGTACTTCGTCTACCGCGACGGCCGCTACATCGATGCCGCCGGCCTGTCGTTCCGCGACTTCCTGAAGGGCCAGCTGTCGGTCCTGCCGGGCGAGAAGCCGACCATCGACGACTGGGCCGACCATCTGTCGACCGCCTTCCCCGAAGTCCGCCTCAAGACGTTCCTCGAGATGCGCGGCGCCGATGGCGGCCCCTGGAACCGCATCTGCGCGCTGCCGGCACTGTGGGTCGGGCTGCTCTACGACCAGGGCGCGCTCGACGCGGCATGGGACCTCGTGAAGCACTGGTCGATCGAGGACCGCCAGCACCTGCGCGACTCCGTCCCCGCGCTCGGCCTCGACGCGCCGCTGCCCGGTGGCGGACGCTTGCGCGACGTGGCGGGCGAGGTGCTCGACATCGCCGGCCGCGGCCTCAGCGCCCGCCGCCGCCTGAGCGTCTCGGGCGAGGACGAGAGCGGCTTCATCGAACCGCTGCGCGAGGTCGTGCGATCGGGCAAGGTGCCGGCACAGGTGCTGCTCAACAAGTTCGCCGGCGAATGGAGCGGCGACCTGTCGAAGGTCTACGACGAATACAGCTTCTAACTTCTCGTCCTCCCCGGCACGGGGAGGGGAACCATGCGCAGCATGGTGGAGGGGGCGGGCGGCATACGCTACCGTCGCGTTGCGCTGCGATTCCCCTCCACCATCCGCTACGCGGACGGTCCCCCTCCCCGTGCCGGGGAGGATCTGAAGAGGCTGGTCACCAATCCCCGCCGCACCATCCATGCGCTATACGCCCGGTACACCGGGTCCGCGCCCAGATGCCGTTCCTCGGTCTTCGCCCGCCAGTAATAGACGCCGCTGACGCAGGCGAGGATCGCGGTACTGCGCGCCGCCGAGGTCCAGCTGTCGGCCGTGGTCAGGATGGGGATCGTCGAGATCCACCAGAACAGGTTCTTCGACAGGTACGCCGGATGCCGGCTGAACGCATAGGGCCCGTGCGTCAGGATGCCGCGATGCGTGAGGTTCGAAAACCGCAGCCCGAACGCCATCGTCGCCCACGCGTAGATCGCGGTCAGCGCCACAAGCACCGCGCCGACGATCCACAACAGCACCGGATGATCGGCCAGCCAATAGGTCCAGTCCGCCGTACCAGGATGGTAGTCGAGCGGGCCGCCATTCGCCATCAGGATGAACGGCGGATAGCACATCAGCGCCGCCGACCAGCCCGCGGCATAGGGCGTGGCGCTGCGGATATGGCTGTCGAGCGGCCGCATCGCGAGGATGTAGCCCGCGGTCGCGAACGCCACGTCGATGACGAACATGAAGGTGATGAGCCAGTTCGCCAGCGGCACCGGCCCGGTCAGGATCGCCGAGCGCTGCGTCCGGATGAACTCGCCGAACCCCGGCGGCACGATCGCCAGCATGAAGGCGAGGAAGAACGCCTTCACCGCCCAGCCGCGCAGGTGGTTCCAGATGGCGTCCCGGTCGATCGGCTCGTCGAGGTGCATCGCCCATGCGCCCAGCGCCCAGCAGCCGTCCTTCGGCTCGACCAGCCGCCGGTCGATCCACAGCATGTAGGGAATGGACAGCACGAACAGCGGCACCGCCACCCAGCCGAACACCCACATCGAAAAGGCGAAGCCGCCCTCCCAATAGAAGCGCCCGGTGGCATAGATGGCGGCAATCAGGCCCCATGTGATCCACAGCCCGGCCAGCTTGGTCAGGCTGATCTCCACCGTCTCGCGCCACGGCCGGACGTTGTTCCAGTCGATGCCGGTCGACGGGTTGTGATGCACCTTGTCGACCAGCAGCGACCACAGCACCATCGGCAGCGCGCACGCGGCGACGTTGACCAGCGCGGCATAGGGACCGTCCATCCCGTAATGCCACGCGATCGCGATCCACGCGAACAGCCCGGCCAGCCCCGCCAATCCCACGCCCGACGATACGGCGGACGCGGGACGCCGGTCGGGTTCGACTTGCAAGGACAAGGAGTTGGGCTGATACATGGCCTATCCGCTACACCCGCGATGGTAAGCATCCGGTGAAGCATATCCTGCCCTGAAGGAAGCCCCTGCCCTTGCGTACCGTTCTTGCCGCATTGTTGCTGACCACCACCGCTCTTCCCGCCGCCGCGCAGCAGATCAACCCGACGGGCAACACCCTGCCGCAGCCGACGCCGATCGTCGACACCGTACCCGCCGCACGCGACATCGATTATCCGGGCACGATCAAGCTGGACGTCGATGCGACCGACACGGTGCAGGGCATCTTCCGCGTCAAGGAAACGATCCCCGTGGCACGCGCTGGCCACATGGTGCTGCTGATGCCCAAGTGGCTGCCCGGAAAGCACGGGCCACGTGGCGAGATCGAGAAGCTGGCCGGGCTGGTCGTACGCGCCAATGGCCGCGAGCTGCCATGGACCCGCGACGTGCTCGACATGTTCGCGTTCCACATCGACGTGCCGGCCGGTGCGAAGAATCTCGATGTTCAATTCCAGTTCCTGTCGGCGACGCAGGGGGAACAGGGTCGCATCGTGGTGACCCCCGAAATGCTCAACCTGCAGTTCGAAGCGGTCAGCCTGTATCCCGCGGGCTATTACACCCGGCGCGTGCCCGTAGAGGCCAGCGTACGCTACCCCGCCGGCTGGACCGCCGCATCGGGCCTGCCGTCGAAGGTGCAGGGCGGCGTCTACCGCTATGAGCGCACCAGCTACGAAACGCTGATCGATTCGCCGGTCTTCGCCGGCAAGTATTTCAAGCGCTTCCCGCTGACCGATCGGGTCGGTCTCAACGTCGTCGCCGACAAGCCGTCCGAACTGGCGGCGACCCCCGAACAGATCGCGGCGCACACCCGGCTGGTCGAACAGGCGGTCAAACTGTTCGGCGCGCAGCATTACGACAAATACGAATTCCTGCTGTCGATCACCGACAAGATGGGATCGATCGGCCTCGAACATCACCGGTCGTCGGAGAACGGCGTCGATCCGGGCTATTTCACCGACTGGAATGCGGGGCCGGGCGAACGCAACCTGTTGCCGCACGAATTCACCCATAGCTGGGACGGGAAATATCGTCGCGGCGCGGACCTGTTCACGCCCGATTTCCGCACGCCGATGCGCAACTCGCTGCTGTGGGTCTATGAGGGGCAGACGCAATTCTGGGGCTATGTCCTCCAGGCGCGTTCCGGCCTCGTGTCGAAGCAGGACACGCTCGACGCCTATGCCGACATCGCCGCCGCACTCGACGCGCGCGAGGGTCGCCAGTGGCGCCCGCTGATCGATACCACCAACGATCCCGTCATCTCTGCCCGGCGCCCCAAGGGCTGGGTCAGCTGGCAGCGGTCGGAGGACTACTACAACGAAGGGCTGCTGGTGTGGATGGAGGTCGATTCGATCCTCCGGAAACAGTCGGGCGGTACGAAGTCGATGGACGACTTCGCCCGCGCCTTCTTCGGGATGCGCGACGGCGACTGGGGCGTGCTGCCCTATACGCTGGCCGATGTCGTCAAGACGCTGAACGGCATCCAGCCCTATGACTGGGCCGGTTTCCTCGACAAGCGGCTGAACGCGCGTACCGACCGCGCGCCGATCGACGGCTTTGCCGCCAACGGCTACCGCATCGTCTATACCGACACGCCGACGACCTATCTGAAGGGTCGCGAGAAGAGCGGCGGCGGCGTCTCGCTGCCCTATTCGCTGGGGCTGACCGCCAACAAGGAGGGCAAGGTCGGCAGCGTGATGTGGGGCAGCCCCGCGTTCAAGGCGGGGTTCGAGACCGGCACCACCATCGTCGCAGTGAACGGCACGGCCTATACCCCCGACCGCCTGCGCGACGCGGTGGGCGCGGCGAAGGGGACGAAGGACCCCATCCGCCTGACCGTCCGCATGGACGATGCCGTGCGCGAGATCGCGATCCCCTATTTCGAAGGCCACCGTTATCCCCGCCTCGAGAAGGTCGGCGCGGGCGACGGCGGGCTCGATCGCCTGCTCACCGCGAAGTAGGCGGAGCGACCATCCGGTCCCGGATCGGGACCGGGTGGTCGTTTCCGAAACGATTCGCAGGAAAAGCAGCTTCATCGTTCGTGAATAACGGGTAAAGGGCGCCTCTACCGCGCGCAGGCGCGAGACGAGGGAGTAGTATTAATGCGCATCGATATGGTGCCCGTCGGCGACAATCCGCCCAGCAGCCTTAACGTCATCATCGAAGTTCCGACCGGTGGCGAACCGGTGAAGTATGAATTCGACAAGGCGTCGGGCGCGCTGTTCGTCGATCGCATCCTGCACACGCCGATGCGCTATCCCGCGAATTACGGCTTCGTGCCGCACACCCTGTCGCCCGATGGCGATCCGCTCGACGCGCTGGTCGTGTCGCGCTCGCCCTTCATCCCCGGCTGCGTCGTCCGCGCCCGCCCGATCGCGGTGCTGAACCTCGAGGACGAGGCCGGCGGCGACGAGAAGCTGGTCTGCGTGCCGGTCGATTCGACCTTCCCCTATTACAGCAACGTCGGCGAACGCGCCGACCTGCCCGAGATCGTGTTCGAGCAGATCGAGCACTTCTTCACCCACTACAAGGACCTCGAAAAGAAGAAGTGGGTCCGCATCGGTACCTGGGGCGGTGCCGAGGAAGCCAGGCAGATCACGCTGGAAGCGATCGAACGCTACAACGAGGCGAAGGCCAAGGGCGAGGAACCGCACGAATACGACGTGCCGGGTCGCTGATGCCGCGGGCGGGGATTTCCCCGCCCGTTTCTTTTCGGGGACGGGACGCAGCCCGTCTCGCCACAATCTTCGTGAACGTCACCCCGGCGAAGGCCGAGGTTTCAAGCGGCCCCCGTCGCGCCCTGTCACCGGGATATCCCGGCCGTGCCGGGATGACGTCTGGTTCGAACGGGGTGAAGCAGCCTTCCGGGCGATCACCCCTTCGCCCGCTTGCGCTTCACCGGCGCCCGCCGCCCCGCCTCCACCGCGATCCGGGCCCATTCCAGCATCGCATCGCCATCGTCGAGCACGTCGTCGGGCGCACGGCGATAGTTCATCGTCGCGGTCGTCCCGTCCTTGCGCGCATAGGTGAAGCGCACGCACCCCGCCGCGTCCCAGACCGGATCGGCGACCGCGTCCGACTTGAACCACAGCACGTCGTCCAGCACGATCGCGAAGACGGCCCCGTCGAGGTAAAGCGTCGCCCCGCCCATCATCCGCCGGAAACTCACCTGCCCGATCGGCGCCAGCGCCTCCCCGACCCAGTCGATCAGTCCGGTATCGACGCTCATGCCCCCGCCTCGCTCTGCACCGCCGGCACCCGCCGCCGCACCGCGACCACGCATCCCGCGACGATCAGCAGCGCGCCGACGACGGTATAGGGCGACACCGTCTCGCCGAACACGATCCATCCGGCCAGCGCCGCCCACACGAACGCGCTGTATTCGACCGGCGCCAGCACCTGCGCCTCGGCCCGGGCATAGGCCCAGGCGAGCGCCATCACCGATGCGATGTTGAGCAGCGCCGCCCCCAGCAGCGGCCCATATTGCGACGGCACCGGCAGGCCGCCCAGCCACGGCACGGCGGGCAACAGCATCGTGCCGATGACGAGGTTGGAGAACAGCGCCACCGCCAGCGGATCGGCGGCCTGCGCCTGTTGCCGCAGCAGGATCAGGCTGCCGGCGTACAGGATCGATGCCGCGACGCACGCCAGGCTGCCGAGCACCGCCTGCGTCGACGCATCGGCCTGCACCTCGCCCGCCGCGATCACCAGCACGCCCGCCGACGCGACGACCGATCCGACGATCGCCGCACGCCGGATCGTCTCGCCGAGGAACAACGCGGCGAGATACAGCGCGATCAGCGGCGCGAGGAAGGTCAGCGCCACTCCCTGCGCCATCGGCACCCGCGCCAGTCCCCAGAAGAACAGCACGACCGACGATCCGGCGGCGACCCCGCGCCCGATATGCAGCTTCAGCACGCCCCATGCCGGCCACCGCCCGCGTCGCGCGACGAACAGCACGCCGCACAGCACCGCACCCACCGCCGAACGCCACAGCACCGCATTGTACGCCCCGCTGTCGATCGACAGCTGCTTCATCAGCGCGTCCATGACCGTGTAGACCATGATTCCGCCCCCGGCGACGAGGAAGGCGCGCAAGCTGGACGGCGGGGTGGACATGGGCGAACCTTTGCGAACGGCGGGCGGCATCGCTGTCGCGTGCGTACCGATTCGATGCAAGGGCCGGGGCGTGGATGGTGTAGGCTCGCGGCCGGGCGCCTCGCCCGCGAAGGACAGCATCATGGCGAAGAGCCAGCAGAAGTCGAACAAGGAAGTCCGCAAGCCCAAGGCGGTCAAGGTAAAGACCATCGCCGCGAACGCATCGACCAAGGACAAAGCGGTCGGCATCGTGACGATCAAGAACTGAACCGGTCCCGCGCCCGGCTTTCCCGTCGACGGGACGGCCGGGCCGCTTCCGGACGACGTGGCGGTGCGATACAGCGCACCCATGTCGCTCGATCTGGGTCAACGCATCGCGCCGCCGCGCTTCATCGCCTTCGCGCTGGTCGCCGGGGCGATCGGGCTGTGGAGCATCCCGACGTTCGGATGGCGCAGCGGCGTGCCGCTGGCGTTCGATGCCGGGGCGGTCGTGTTCCTGCTGTCGTGCATCCCGCTGCTCGGGGCATCGACCGACGCGATGCGCGCCGCCGCGCTGCGCAACGACGCCAACCGCACGCTGCTGCTGCTGCTGTCGGCGGGGATCGCGATCGTCGTGCTGGCGGCGATCGGCGTCGAACTGGGCCAGCGCGGCAGCCCGGGCGCGGGGACGGTGATGCTGGTGGTGGCGACGCTGCTGCTGGCATGGGCGTTCGCCAACACCGTCTATGCGCTGCATTACGCCCATCTGTTCTACACCGCCGGCGAGGACGGCAAGGATGACGGCGGCATCGACGTGCCCGGTACGGACGAACCCGATTACTGGGACTTCGTCTATTTCGCCTTCACGCTGGGCATGACGTTCCAGACGTCGGACGTATCGATCACCTCGCGCACGATGCGGCGCACGGTGACCGGCCACTGCGTCATCGCGTTCGTCTTCAACCTCGGCGTGGTCGCGTTCAGCGTGAACGTGCTGGGCGGGTCTTAGGGTTAGAGTTTGATCCATCCCTATTGAAACGGGCGTCATCCCGGCGAAGGCTGGGATCTCCCGGTGGTAGCGCGCAGCAGGAGCCGATGGAGACCCCAGCCTTCGCTGGGGTGACGTTTCCATACGGATGGATCAAACACCCAGGGTTAGCCACGCAAGCCATTCCGTTCGTCCCGAGTAGCCATTTCGACTGCGCTCAGCCCCTGCTGGGCACGAACGGTCCGGCGGGATTTGATCGCCCCCTACTCCGCCGCCTGCGGCACCGCCGCGCTTGCCGCGTCGATCTCCGCCGCCTTCGCCTCAACCAGTTTGACGATGTGCTCGATCATGTCGGCGTCCTGGACATGGTGGTCGGTGACCCCCGACAGATAGACCATGTGCTTGCCGTTGCCGCCGCCGGTGATGCCGATATCGGTTTCGCGCGCTTCCCCCGGACCGTTGACGACGCAGCCGAGCACCGACAGCGACATCGGCGTGCGGATATGCTGCAACCGTTCCTCCAGCGCCTGCACGGTGCGGATCACGTCGAACCCCTGCCGCGCGCACGACGGGCACGACACCACGCGCACGCCGCGGTTGCGGATGCCCAGGCTTTTAAGAATTTCGAACCCGACGCGGATTTCCTCCTCGGGCTCGGCCGACAGCGACACGCGAATCGTGTCGCCGATCCCGAACCACAGCAGCGATCCGATGCCGATCGACGACTTGACCGTCCCGCCGACGAAGCCGCCCGCCTCGGTAATGCCCAGATGCAGCGGGCAGTCGACCATGTCGGCCAGCTGCTGGTACGCCGCGACCGCCATGAACAGGTCGGATGCCTTCACCGCGACCTTGAACTCGTGGAAGTCATGGTCCTGCAACAGCTTGATATGGTCCATCGCCGACTCGACCAGCGCGTCGGGGCATGGCTCGCCATATTTTTCGAGCAGATGCTTTTCGAGGCTCCCGCCGTTCACGCCGATACGGATCGCACAGCCATTGGCCTTGGCCGCGCGCACGACTTCGGCGACGCGATCGTTCGACCCGATATTGCCCGGGTTGATCCGCAGGCAGGCGGCACCCGCATCGGCCGCTTCCAGCGCACGCTTGTAGTGGAAATGGATGTCGGCGACGATCGGCACGCGCGCGGCCCGCGTGATCTGGCGCAGCGCGGCGGTGCTGGGCACGTCGGGACACGACACGCGGATGATGTCGGCGCCCGCCTCTTCGCAGCGACGGATCTGGTCGATCGTCGCGACGGCGTCGGACGTGTCGGTGTTGGTCATGGTCTGCACCGTCACCGGGGCGTCGCCGCCGACGGGCACGTTGCCGACCATGATCTTGCGGCTTTGCCGGCGGTGAATATCGCGCCATGGGCGGATCGACATGCGCTTCTCGCTAACGTTTGGGTTACTTGGTCCCTGATATAGCCGCGCATTGCTTCACGCGAAAGTCGCGTCGGGAACGGGAATTGGCTGCAGCGATCATCAGCACATCGTCACGACATTATGGCCTCGACTGGCTCCGCATCGCCGCCTTCGCCGTTCTCATCGTATACCATATCGCACTGGCGTTCAGCCCGTGGCGCTGGGTCGTGACGACCGGCCATGCCTATGACGCGCTGATCGCACCGATGGCTCTGGTGACGCCGTGGCGACTGGGGCTGTTGTTCGCGGTATCCGGCTATGCCAGCGCGACACTGGTCGCGCGCGCAGGCGCGCCATGGGCCTTTGCCGGTTCCCGAACGCGCCGGCTGCTGATCCCGCTGTCGTTCGGAATGCTGGCGATCGTTCCCGCCGAAATGTGGGTGCGGGTGATGGAGGCGGGCTATCCCCATGGCTATCTGCGCTTCTGGCTGATCGATGGCTGGCGGTTCGGAACCTATTACGGCGTCGCCTTTCCCAGCTGGGAACATCTGTGGTTCCTCGTCTATCTGTGGTGCTATTCGATGCTGTTGGCGGGCTTCGTCGCATGGGAACCGGCGGCGCGGTGGACGGACCGGGCGGCGTCGTGGCTGGCGGTCGATGCCCGGCTGCTGTGGGCGCCGATCGCGGTGATGACGGGCGTGCGGCTCGCCGCGCTGTTCGTGGTGCCGGAGGGTCAGGGGCTGCTGCACGATGTGGCGGGCCATTCGCAATATCTGCCGCTGTTCGCGCTGGGGTTCCTGATCGCCCGGCGACCGGCATTGTGGCGCGCGCTCCGTCGCCATGCCGGCACGGCCGCGCTGCTCGCGGTGGCGGCCGGGGCGATCGTGGTCGCCGTCGAGCTGCGCTATCCCGGCGATACCGTGCCGCCCCATGCCGCGATGGCCGCCAACCGCGCCGCGCGATCGATCATGGGCTGGTCGATGGTCCTGACGTTGTTCTGCCTTGCCGACCGTTTCGCCAACCGCGACCATCGCTGGCGCGCACCGCTCGGCCGGGCGGTGTTTCCCGCCTATATCGTCCATCATCCGGTGATCGTGCTGGTGACGTGGTTCACCCTGCCGCTGGCGCTGAACCCGTGGATCGAGGCCGCCGTGCTGCTGGCGGCGACGGTGCTCGCCTGCATCGCCGCCTGCTGGCTCGCGCGCGCCCTGCCGCCGCTCGGCATCCTGCTGGGCGTGACGCCGCCGCGCCCGCGCAAGGGTGGCGCCGCTCCCGCGATCTGCTAGCAGGCGGCAAACCGCCAAGCAGGATCACGCAATGTCTATTCCTTCCCCCCGCCCGTGGACCCTGCTGGTACATGGCGGCGCCGGCATCCTGACGCGCGAGACGGTCGGCGCCGAAACCGATGCCGCCGCCCGCGCCGGGCTCGACGCCGCGCTTGCAGCGGGCGAGGCGGTGCTGTCGCACGGGGGCAGCGCGCTCGACGCGGTCGAGGCGGCGGTGCGCGTGCTGGAGGACGACCCGACCTTCAATTCCGGACGCGGCGCGGTGCTGACCTTCGACGGCACGATCGAGCTCGACGCCGCGATCATGGACGGGCGTGACCGCCGCGCCGGTGCCGTCGCCGGCGTCACCCGCAGCCGCCACCCCGTCACCCTCGCCCGCGCGGTGATGGACCACAGCCCGCACGTCCTGCTCGCCGGCCGGGGCGCCGACACCTTCGCCGCCGAACAGGACATCGAACAGGTCGCCCCCGACTGGTTCATGACCGCCGAGCGGCGCGCGCAGCTGGAGGCGATGAAGGCCGATCCCGACAACTGGTTCGACGTCGACATGAAATACGGCACGGTCGGCGCGGTCGCGGTCGACGGCGCGGGCCATGTCGCCGCCGCGACCTCGACCGGCGGCGTGACCGCCAAACGTTGGGGCCGGGTCGGTGATTCGCCGCTGATCGGGGCGGGCACCTATGCCGACGACCGCGCCTGTGCGATGTCGGCGACCGGATCGGGCGAGTTCTTCATCCGCATCGGCGTCGGCCACGAGATCGCGGCGCGCATCCGCTTCACCGGCGAGCCGTTGCAGGTCGCCGCCGACACCGTGCTTGCCGAGACGAAGGCACTGGGCGGCACCGGTGGCGTCATCGTCGTCGGCCCCGACGGCGACGCCGCGTGGAGCCTGACCACGCCCGGCATGTATCGTGGCCGCGTGTCGCAGGGCGGCACGCGCCACGTCGCGATCTATGGCGACGAGGGATGAGCGGTCTGGCCGGCCTCCATCATGTCGCGATCATCGCCTCGGACTATGCCCGGTCGAAGGCGTTCTACGCCGACGTGCTGGGCTTCGCGATCGTCCGCGAGATATGGCGGGCCGAGCGGCAGTCGTGGAAATGCGACATGACGATCCCGGGTGCGCAGATCGAACTGTTCACCTTCCCCGCCGCGCCACCCCGCCCGTCGCATCCCGAAGCGCTCGGCTTGCGCCACCTTGCCTTCACCGTCGCCGACATCGATGCCGAGGTCACCCGTCTCGCCGCCCATGGCGTCGCGTGCGAACCGGTGCGGATCGACGAGCATACCGGACAGCGCTTCACCTTCTTCGCCGACCCCGACGGCCTGCCGCTGGAGCTGTACGAAACCAGCCGCCCGTAACGCGCGCTTGCAGCCGGCGGGGAAGCGCGTAAGGGCCAAATCCATGATTCGCCGCCTGATCCTCGCGCTCGTCTGCGTCTTCGCGACCTCCCCGGCCTATGCCTATTGGGAATTCGGCCATGAAAGCGTCGCGACGATCGCCCGGCTGAACGTCCGCCCCGAAACCCGTGCCGCGATCGAGCGTATTCTCAAACATCAGGCGCTGCTCGAAACGCCTACCTGTCCGGCACGCACCCTCGAACAGGCCAGCGTCTGGGCCGATTGCGTGAAGCCGCTCGGCGAACGCTTCAGCTATGCGTATTCGTGGCATTACCAGAATGTCGATGTGTGCAAACCGTTCGACCTGAAATCGGCGTGCAGGGACGGCAATTGCGTGTCGGCACAGATCGAACGCGACGTGAAGCTGCTGAAGGATCCGAAGGTCCCGATGCGCGAAAAGGTGATGGCGCTGGCGTTCCTCGTCCATTTCGTCGGCGACCTGCACATGCCGCTCCATGCCGGCGACCGCGGCGACCTGGGCGGCAACCGGGTGAAGGCGGATTACGGCGTCTATGGCCCCGAACGCTTCAACCTGCATTCGATCTGGGACGGGCCGCTGGCCGAACGCGCGATCAGCACCCCGCCGACCATCCTGCGCACCTACACCGCCGCCGAGCGTGCGCCGGTGCAGGCCGGCAGCGTCGAGGACTGGAGCCGCGACAGCTGGGCCGTCAGCCGCGACTATGCCTATGCCCCCGCCTATGGCGGCGACGCCTGCGCCCCCAAGAGCGCACAGCGGGTCAAGCTGGACGATGCGACCATCGCCCGGCTGGTGCCGATCGCGCAGGATCAGGTGAAGAAGGGCGGCCTGCGCCTCGCGCGCCTGCTGGACGAAGCGCTGGGGTAAGGGCGTACCCCATTGCGCCCCACGGTCGCGCGTGTCAGCTTGGACACCATGACCGCGATCACGCGGCGAGCGAGAATGGGGACAGGATGCGACTTTACGCGACGATCGCGGCGGCAATGCTGCTGGCGGGCTGCGGTTTCGGCCCGGCGACGGGTGGCCCCGAACTGACGGTGACCGGCCCCAGCGACGCGGTGGCGGCGTTCGTCCGCCAGCAGGGGGCACAGCGTCCCAGTCGCGCGACGACCTTTCCCGAAACCGTCGGTAACGGTCGCTCCAGCGCGCGGGTGATGCTGCCGGTCGGGACCGGCGCACCGACGGTCCAGGCGCTGATGCGACAGGCGGCGGTCGCCGGGCTGACCACGGCAGTCGTCCGCCGGCAATGACATGCGACCCGCCGGTTCACGCAAAGGAACGAAGCCGGCGTTAACCGAATATTGGCGGCTGGAATGCGAAGCCGGCCGCATGATGTGGTCCTGTCGCATGGTGTTGTTCGCGCTGTTGCTTGCGATCGGCGTCCTCGGCGCCGCGTCGGCACGGGCGCAGGCCGGCGTCGTCGGCGTCGTCGGCGCGAGCCTGTCGACCTGCGCCAGCCGCGTCGCTCCCGGCGATACGCCACAGGCGATGTTCGCGCATCCCGAGCGGTTCGACTGCACCAGCCCGCAAACCGCCCATGGCAGCGGCGACTACTGGATCCTGTCTGGCCCGCTGCCCCCCGGCACCGACGGCGCGCGTCCGATCCGCGTGCGCCAGGCCAGCCTGTCGCAGGACCGCCTCGCCGTCTACGCCCTCGCCGCGGACGGCCGGATCACCGGTATCGTCAACGACCAGATCGGCATCTCGCGCCACCTGCGGCTGGGCGCGGTGATCGAGCACCGCTTCGTGCCCGGCGATGCGCCGATCACGCGGTTGCTGTGGCGCGTCGACGGCGCCAGCAACCTGCGCGGGGTCGTCGTCGGCGCACGGGTCGCCAGCGACGGCGACAGCATCCGCTCCGACCTGCTGTTCGCCGCCTTCTACGCCGCGTTTCTCGGACTGGTTTCCGGGCTGCTGATCTACAATCTCGCGCTGTGGAACGTGCTGCGCCACGATTTCCAGCTCGCCTATTGCGGGCTGCTCGGCTGCGTGCTGCTCTATGCGCTGTCCTCCTCAGGCCTGCTCGCCTGGGTGCTGCCGGGTATCGAGAACAACCGCCGCATCCTCTTCAACTATATCGTGCTGTGCTGGGGCATGTCGGCGGCGCTGACCTTCTGCGCGCATTTCTTCGAATCGCACATTCTCGAAGGATGGCCGCAACGGCTCATCACTGTCACGACCTGGACCTTCGGCGTGCTCGGCGTGCTGTTCATGGCGGTCGGATCGGTGGCGATGCACCCGCTCGACCGGCTGTATTCGCTGGTCATGTTCGTCTCGCCCGGCGTCGTCATGGCGGTGCTGTGGCGCGCATGGCAGCGGCGCAGCCGGTTCCTGTGGATGTTCCTCATCAGCTGGATCTCGCCGATCGCCATGCTCGCCGTCCGCTCGGCGTTCAATCTCGGGCTGGTGCCGTGGAGCTTCTGGATCGACAATTCGACGCTGGTCGCGATGGCGATCGAGACGCTGGTGGCGAGCATGGCGATCGCCCACCGCATCCTGATGCTCAGCCGCGAACGCGACGAGGCGGTGCGGCAGGAGGCGATCAGCCGCGAACTGGCCGATACCGACCCGCTGACCGGGCTGCTCAACCGCCGCGCCTTCCTCGCCCGCGCGATCCCGGCCGATGGCCCGCGCACGCTGATGCTGTTCGACATCGACCATTTCAAGCAGGTCAACGACACCATCGGCCATGACGGCGGCGACGAGGTGCTGCGCCTGTTCGCCCGCACGCTGCGCTATCACGCGCGGACCGGGGTCCTCGTCGCACGGATGGGCGGCGAGGAATTCGCGCTGCTGGGCGAAGAGGACGCGATGCCCGACCCCGAACTGATGCTGGCCAGCGTCCGCGGCGAACGCCTGCCCTTCGACCTGCGCATCACCAGCAGCATCGGTATCTGTCACGGGCCGTTGGCGGACGAGAACGACTGGAAGCGGCTCTATCGCCTTGCCGACCAGGCGCTGTTCCAGGCGAAGACCGCGGGGCGCGACCGCGCCGGCCGGGCGCCACCGGCCGCGATGGCCGCCTGACGCCGCAGCGTACGTTAGGCGCAACCCTGCTTGCATGATCCGCAACCCCTGCTTACACTTTTGTCAATGAGCAGCACTGCCCCCGTCCTCGACCGCTACGTCCACCCGGTGCCGTGGGAGACGCCGCTGCCGCCCCTGTCGATGGTGACGCTGTTCGAGGAGTCGGCGGCGAGGCGGGGCGAGGCGCCGCTGATCGACTTCCTCGGTCGGCACTACAGCTATGCCGAGACGAAGAACGGCGCCGACCGGGTCGCCTGCGGGCTGGCGGCGATGGGCTATGGTCCCGGCGACCGCATCGGGCTGTTCCTGCCCAACGTGCCGCATTATGTCGCGGCCTATTACGGCATCCTCAAGCTCGGCGCGACGGTGGTCAATTTCTCGCCGCTCTACACCGCGCAGGAACTGGCGGCGCAGGTCGAGGATTCGGGGACGAAACTGCTCTTCACCCTCTCGGCCTCCGCGCTGCTGCCGACCGCGCTGACGGTGCTGGAAACCAGTTCGCTCGAACGGCTGGTCGTCGGGTCGGTCGCCGGTGCGCTGCCGCCCGCCAAGTCGCTGTTCTACCGCTGGTTCCGCTCGAAGGAGGTGACGCCCCGCCCCGCCGACCCGCGCGTCACCGCCTTTTCCGCGCTGATCGCCAACGACGGCGGCTGCGGCACGCCGGTGATCGATCCCGACCATGATCTGGCATTGATCCAGTACACCGGCGGCACCACCGGCAGTCCCAAGGGCGCGATGCTGACCCATGCCAATCTGTCGGCCAATGCCCGGCAGGTCGCGTGGCTCGACCCCGATGGCGTGAACCCGTGCGAACGCATTCTCGGCGCGCTGCCGATGTTCCATGTCTTCGCCAACACCTGCGTCCTCAACCGCACCGTCGTGACCGGCGGCGAGATCGTGATGCTGCCGCGCTTCGATGCCGGACAGGTGCTGGCGGCGCTCGCCCGGACGAAGGCGACCGCCTTTCCCGGCGTGCCGACCATGTATCGCGCGCTGCTCGATCATCCGCGTCTGGCGCAAACCGATTTCTCGTCGCTGCGCTTCTGTATCTCGGGCGGCGCGCCGATGCCGCCGGAACTGAAGGAACGCTTCGAGGCGGCGACCGGCGCGACGCTGGTCGAGGGCTATGGCCTGTCGGAAAGCTCGGGCGTGGTGTCGTGCAATCCCTATGCCGGGCCGCAACAGGCGGGCAGCATCGGCCAGCCGATCGCACAGACCCGCGTGCGGCTGGTCGACAAGGAAGACGCCGGCCGCCCCGCGCCCGAGGGCGAACCGGGCGAGATCGTCGTCGCCGGGCCGCAGATCATGCGCGGCTACTGGCACCGTCCCGATACCGAGGACACGACCTTCTGCATCGATGCCGACGGCACGCGCTGGCTGCGCACCGGCGATGTCGGCACGATCGACGCCGACGGCTTCGTCCGGATCGTCGACCGGCTGAAGGACATGATCGCGGTCGGCGGGTTCAAGGTCTTTCCGAGCGAGATCGAACGCGTCCTGTACCATCACCCGGCGATCCGCGAGGCGCTGGTCGTCGGCCTCCCCAACGACTATCGCGGCGAAAGCCCGCATGCCTATGTGACGCTGGCCGAGGACGCCGATGTGACCGGCGAGGCGCTGAAGGCCTGGCTCAACCCGCAACTGGGCAAGCACGAACGCGTCGATGAAGTCGTCGTCCGCCTTACCCTGCCCAAGACGATGATCGGCAAACTGAGCCGCAAGGACCTGATCGCCGAAGTGCTGGCGGAACGCGGGTAGCCTTTTGTCGTCACCCCGGACTTGATCCGGGACACCGCTTATTTTCGTCTTCACGCGCAGGCACGAAGAGAAGAAGTTAGGTTTCGCGCAAAAACGCAGAGACGCAGAGACGCGGAGGGGGTGTGGAGCAGGCCGTCGCAGCCCGTCCGGCGAAGCCTCTCGCGTGCTGCGCCGGAGATAGAGAGCCGCTATCGCGGCGAGCACAACCCCTCTGCGTCTCCGCGCGAACCACTCTCTTCGCGCCTCCGCGCCTTCGCGTGAACCAATCTTCTTCTGCCACGCGAACCGCCCCACCCTTCCGACCATCGCCCAAATCCGGTAAGGGCGCAGCCATGACCACCCCGAAAACCTTCCACGTCAAATCGTTCGGCTGCCAGATGAACGTCTATGACGGCGAGCGCATGGCCGAACTGATGGCGGCGCAGGGCATGACCGCGACCGACGACGCCAATGCCGCCGATCTGGTCGTGCTCAACACCTGCCACATCCGCGAAAAGGCGACCGAGAAGGTCTATTCGGACATCGGCCGGCTGCGCAAGCACGGGTCCGACCCGATGATCGCGATCGCCGGCTGCGTCGCGCAGGCCGAGGGGGAGGAGATCGTCCGCCGCGCGAAGGTCGACGTGGTGGTCGGTCCGCAGGCATATCACAACCTGCCCCGGCTGGTCGCCGATGCCGCCGCCGGCAAGCCCGCGCTCGACACCGACATGCCGCCCGAATCCAAGTTCGGCCACCTCCCCGCCCGCCGCCGCAGCGGGCCATCGGCGTTCCTGACCGTGCAGGAAGGGTGCGACAAGTTCTGCACCTATTGCGTCGTGCCCTACACGCGGGGCGCGGAAATCAGCCGCCCCTTCGCGCGCATTGTCGACGAGGCGAAGGCGCTGGTCGATGGCGGCGCGCGCGAGATCACGCTGCTGGGGCAGAACGTCAACGCCTGGACCGACGCCGACGGTCGCGGGCTCGACGCGCTGATCCGCGAGCTAGACCGCATCCCGGCGCTGCAACGCATCCGCTATACCACCAGCCACCCCAACGACATGACGCAGGGGCTGATCGACGCGCACGGCGATGTGGAAAAGCTGATGCCGTTCCTTCACCTGCCGGTACAGGCGGGCAGCGACCGGGTGCTCAAGGCGATGAACCGCAGCCACACCGCCGACAGCTATCTGCGCCTGCTCGACCGCGTCCGCGCCGTGCGTCCCGACATCGCGCTGTCGGGCGACTTCATCGTCGGCTTCCCCGGCGAAACCGAGGCGGAGTTCGAGGAGACGCTGAGGCTGGTCGACGCGGTCGGCTATGCGCAGGCGTACAGCTTCAAATACTCACCCCGCCCCGGCACCCCCGCCGCCGACATGGCCGGCGAGGTGCCGATGGCGGTGATGGACGACCGGCTGCAACGGCTCCAGTCCGCGTTGCTGCGCGACCAGAAGGCGTTCAACGACGCCGCGGTCGGTCGCATCTGCAACGTACTCGTCGAACGGCAGGGGCGTCATGCCGGGCAGATGCTCGGCAAGTCGCCATGGCTGCAATCGGTGCATTTCGTCACCGACGCGGCGATCGGCGACATGGTCGAGGTGGAGATCGCCGGCGCGGGACCGGTGTCGCTGTCGGGCGTCGAACGGGTACGGGCGGCGGCGTGAGCGATCCCTTCGCGCTCGACACGCGCGACGGCATCCCCGACGACATCGCCTATCTGCGCGCGCGCCACCACCAGGGCGACTGGGCCGCGCACGCCAATTTCGGGCAGTTGTGCGACTTCTGGCTGCACGTCCACCGCTCGCTGCGCAGCGAAGGGGCGGCGATGGAGGCGATCATCGCCGATTTGCGCGAAGGCCGCCTCGACCCGCAGCGCTTTCCCCAGCGCTTCGTACCCGCGCTCAACCAGTTCCTCGGTCATCTGGATGGCCATCACCGGATCGAGGACGGGGTCTATTTCCCCAGATTCCGTGCGCTGGACCCGCGCATGGCGCGCGGCTTCGACCTGCTGGAGGCCGATCACCACGCGATCCACGACGCGCTGGAAGCCACCGTCGGCAGCGCGCGCGGCCTGCTCGCCAGCCTGACCGACGCCCGCGCCGCCGAAACCCATGCCGCCGCCGCCGCGACGCTGACCCGCCTGTTGCTGCGGCATCTGGCGGACGAGGAGGATCTGGTGATTCCGGCGATGCTCGAACATGGCGAACGTCGTGTCGGATGAACCGGTCGCCGGATAAATCAAATACTTGATATATTGTATCGGCAACCAAAGCGGCGACCTTGCATTGCAGCGCCCGTGATCCCTCCATCATGGACTTCCGCAATATGACGACCCCTGCCAAGGGCTATGCCGCCCAGAGCCCCGAAGCGAAGCTCGCGCCCTTCTCGTTCGAGCGCCGCGACCCGCTTGCCACCGACGTCGCGATCGACATCCGCTATTGCGGCGTGTGCCACAGCGACCTGCACACCGCGCGCGGCGAATGGCCCGGCACCCTCTATCCTTGCGTTCCCGGCCACGAGATCGTCGGCACCGTCACCGCCATCGGCAGCGACGTGAGCCGGTTCCAGGTCGGCGATACCGTCGGCGTCGGCTGCATGGTCGACAGCTGCGGCCAGTGTCCGTCGTGCCATGAGGGCGAGGAACAATATTGCACCGGCACCGGCTTCGTCGGCACCTATAACGGCCCCGACCCCGTGCTCGGCGGCCACACCTTCGGCGGCTATGCCGACCATATCGTCGTCGACCAGGACTTCGTGCTGAAGATCCGCCATGACGAAGGCGACCTCGCCGCCGTCGCGCCGCTGCTGTGCGCCGGGATCACCACCTACTCGCCGCTCAAGCACTGGGGCGTCGGTCCGGGGCAGAAGGTAGGCATCGTCGGTCTGGGCGGCCTGGGCCATATGGGCGTCAAGATCGCCGCGGCGATGGGCGCCGAGGTCTATGTGTTCTCGACCTCGCCGGGCAAGCGCGACGATGCGAAGCGGCTGGGCGCGAAGGACCTGATCGTGTCGAAGGACGAAGCGGCGATGGGCGAACATGCCGGCAGCTTCGACTTCATCCTCAACACCGTCGCCGCTGCCCACAATCTCGACCAGTTTCTCGGCCTGCTCAAGCGCGACGGCACGATGACGCTGGTCGGCGTACCCGAAACGCCGCATCCCTCGCCCTCGGTCGGCACGCTGGTCTTCGGTCGCCGCGCGCTGGCCGGTTCGCTGATCGGTGGCATCGCCGAGACGCAGGAAATGCTCGATTTCTGCCACCAGCACGGCCTGACCGCCGATATCGAGACGATCGCGATGGACGAGATCGAGACCGGCTACGACCGGATGCAGAAGAGCGACGTGAAATATCGCTTCGTCATCGACATGGCGACGCTCGACTGACGCCAACGGGGGGCCGTCGGGTCCCCCGTCGCTTTTTTGGGCTGTCCCGCTGCCGCGCGCTCTGCCACTATCGCTCCCGATGCAGTCGCGCCGCCCCTGGCTCCCCCGTCCGCCTTCGTGCGTTGCAGGCGTGATGCGCCGTTTCCATATTCGTCATGCTTCAGCCGGCCGGACGCATCCCGCGTTCCGGCCGCTTTTCGAAAGGATCGCATGAGCCGCAAGCCCGTTCCCGCCCAAGCCGGACAGCGCGCCCGCGCCGAGCTGAGCTTCGACAAGCCGCAACTCCTCCTGCGCCTGTTCGGTGAGTTCGACGCGAACCTGCTGGCGCTGGAGGAGCGGCTAGGCGTCTATATCACCGCACGCGGCGACCGCGTCGGGATCGAAGGGTCGGCCGAGGCCGTGGCCCATGCCCGCGAGGTGCTGAACGAACTGCACCGTCGCATCCTGCGCGGCGAGGAGGTCGATCCCGGCCTGATCGACGCGGTCATCGCCATGTCGACCCAGCCCGCGCTGGACGGCATCTTCCGCGCGGAGAATGGCGAGGGCGCGCCGTCGATCATGATCCGGACGCGCAAGAAGACGATCGTCCCGCGCACCATCGCGCAGGCCGGCTACATGCACCAGCTGCTGTCCAACGACATCATCTTCGCACTGGGGCCGGCGGGCACCGGCAAGACCTATATCGCCGTGGCGCAGGCGGTGGCGCAGCTCATCACCGGCAGCGTCCAGCGGCTGATCCTGTCGCGCCCGGCGGTCGAGGCGGGCGAGAAGCTGGGCTTCCTGCCCGGCGACATGAAGGAAAAGGTCGATCCCTATCTGCGCCCGCTGTACGACGCACTGAACGACTGCCTGCCTGCCGAGCAGGTCGAACGCCGCATCCTGTCGGGCGAGATCGAGATCGCCCCGATCGCGTTCATGCGCGGCCGCACGCTCGCCGACGCCTTCGTCATCCTCGACGAGGCGCAGAATACCACCCCTGCGCAGATGAAGATGTTCCTGACCCGCTTCGGCCAGAACAGCCGCATGGTGGTATGCGGCGATCCCAACCAGACCGACCTGCCCGGCGGCGTGCAGGCATCGGGCCTTGCCGACGCCACCCGCCGGCTGGAGGGGATCGAGGGCATCGCCTTCGCCCGCTTCGGTGCCGGCGACGTCGTCCGCCACCCGATCGTCGGGCGGATCGTCGAGGCCTATGAAGGCAAGGATGCTTGAGGCCGACCACGCGGGGGCGTAGATCGGACCGGAAAGGAAACGACGATGGGCATTCATATCCCGAACGATCCGACGCTGGCCGAACGAATCGCTCGCCTGTCGTCGCGCCTTCACGTCAGCGAAGATAAACTCATGACCCGGGCACTCGATGATTTGGAAGAAAACCTCAACCGGTACGAACGCAACCCCGAAGCGCCAGAGTGGCTTCGCAAGTTCTGGAAAGACCACCCACTTCCCCCGCCTGTAGGGCTGAAGGCCGACAAGGCCTTCTACGACTGGTTGTCCGGCGAGGAAGACGAGTGAAGCTGTTCCTCGACGCATCGGCGTTGGTAGCGATGATCGCTGGCGAAAGTGACGCGGACACCCTCGCGTGGCGCATGACGGATTTCACCAGCTTTCTGACGTCGCCGATCGCGCGTTGGGAAGCGGTGATCGCGTTGTTCCGGTCGCACAATTTCGATTGGCTGTCGGCTCAGAGGAATGTCGACGACCTGCTTGCCCTGCACGATGTGGCGATCGTTCCAATCGGCGATCTCGAAGGACAGTATGCCCTGGGAGCCTATGCTCGCTACGGCAGGGGCCAGCACCCGGCCAAACTCAACATGGGCGACTGCTTCGCCTACGCCTGTACCCGCATCTATGATGCCACATTGCTCTACAAGGGCGACGACTTCGCAAGGACCGACCTCGCATGATCGATATCGCCGTACAGGCAGAAGCCGACTGGCCGCAGGACCACGATTGGGAGGCGCTGGCCATCCGCGCCGCGACCGCGGTGATCGCGCGCACGCCGCAAGGCGAATGGCTGACCGACCCGGCGCTGATCGAGGTCGCGGTGCGGCTGACGTCCGATGACGAGGTGCAGACGCTCAACCGCCAGTACCGGCAGAAGGACAGGCCGACCAACGTCCTGTCCTTTCCGATGATCCAGCCCGACCTGCTGGCGACGGTCACGCAGAACAGCGACGATGGCGAGGTGTTGCTGGGCGACATCGTCCTCGCCCACGGCGTCTGCGCGGCGGAAGCGGCCGACCGCGGTATTTCGGTCGCCGATCATGCCACGCACCTGATTGTCCATGGCTGCCTGCATTTGCTAGGTCACGACCATCAAAATGATGCCGAGGCGGAAGCCATGGAGGCGATCGAGCGTTCCACGCTCGCCGAACTCGGCCTGCACGACCCCTATCCCGTTACAGAGGACTGACACGACCATCATGGCCGACGCTTCGACCAGCACCACGCCCGGCGACAGTAGCAGCTCCGAAGGGGGCATATGGCGCGGCCTGCGCTCGCTGATCTTCGGCACCGATGCCAGCGAGACGCTGCGCGAACGGATCGAGGAGGTCATCGCCGCGCATGAGGACGAACGCGACGCGCCGGTGGCGGGCGACCTGTCGCCGATCGAGCGCAAGATGCTGCGCAACATCCTCCATTTCGGCGAGCGTGACGCCGGCGACATGGGCGTGCCGCGCGCCGACATCGTCGCGCTGGAGGAGAATACGCCGTTCGCCGACGTGGTGAAGCTGTTCGCCGAGGCGGGGCACAGCCGCCTGCCGGTCTATCGCGAGAAGCTCGATACCATTGTCGGCATGGTCCATGTGAAGGATGTGTTCGCGATCCTCGCGAAGGGGGAGGAGCATCCGCAGACCGCGATCGGCCTGCTGCGCCAGCCGCTCTACGTGCCGCAGTCGATGGGCACGCTCGACCTGCTCGCGCAAATGCAGGCCAGCCGCACCCATCTCGCCATCGTGCTCGACGAATATTCCGGCACCGACGGCCTCATCACCATCGAGGATCTGGTCGAGGAGATCGTCGGCGCGATCGAGGACGAACATGACGAGGCACCGACCGACCTGTTCGTCCCGCTGGACGGCGGCGCATGGGAAGCCGATGCACGGGCCGAGCTGGAGGACGCCGCCGAACTGATCGACCCGCGGCTGGGCGAGGTCGAGGAGGATGTCGAGACGCTGGGCGGCCTCGCCTTCGTCCTTGCGGGCGAAGTGCCCAAGCAGGGCACGTGTCTCGACCATCCGTCGGGATGGAAGATCGAGATCGTCGCCGCCGACACCCGCCGCGTCCTGCGCCTGCGCCTGCACCCCCCACTCGCCACGATCGAGGAATAACAGCATCCGTCCACTCCATGCGAAGGGGTGGCGGAGGGGCTTTGCCGCAGGCGGGACGGACCCGACCGCGTCGGAGCGGGCGGCACCGACCGATCACGCCCGCTGATCGCCCGATCCGATCACAGCCGCCGGAACGCTGCATTTCCGCAGTGTCATGCTTTGGGCGTATTGTTTTCGTACAGAATCGGCATCAACCGACGGCTGGTTGCGATCGAAACGATCGCGTAACGCGGTGATCGTTCCGCTTTACGGATCGGCGGGCGTCGATGGATGCGGCTGCGGCGTTTGCCGCGCCCGTCGCGATGCCGCCGACGGGCCGCCGGCGCTGCTCCCTTGGCGCCGGCGGTTCTCTTCAGGCCCGCTCGACCCGCGCCGCGAGACAACCATGCACGGCGCGATGGGCATGGAGACAGGTGACGTCCGGCAAGGGTTGCGCGCGCGACAATCGGACGCGGCCCCTTCCCCCCGCCGCCGCCGCGCCCTATCCATGCCGCCATGCGCAAACACGCCCTCCGTTTCGGAATCGTCCTGCTGGTCCTTGTCGCCGGCATCGTCTTCTATCTCACCCGCCCCGACCGGGCGCAGCTGGGCGAGAACGCCGTCACCGGCCGCGCGCCGCAACTGTCGCAGGTCCGCAAGCAGACGATCCCGACCGTTCGCGTCGCCGAGCCGACCGGCTGGAAGGACGGCCAGACCCCGACCGCGCCGGCAGGATTGCAGGTGCAGGCGTTCGCCAAGGGGCTCGACCATCCGCGCTGGCTCTACCGCCTAGCCAATGGCGACGTGCTGGTGGCCGAAACCAACAGCCCGCCGCGCGACGGCGGCGGCATCACCGGCTGGTTCATGCGGCTGTTCATGGACCGCGCCGGCGCCGGAACGCCCTCGGCCAACCGCATCACCCTGTTGCGCGATGCCAATGGCGACGGCGTGGCGGAGGGGCGCTCGGCGCTGCTGACCGGGCTCAGTTCGCCGTTCGGCATGGCGGTGGTCGGCGACTGGCTCTACGTCGCCAACACCGACGCGCTGGTCCGCTATCCCTTCCGCGTCGGCCAGACCCGGATCACCGCCGCCCCCGAAAGGATCGTTGCCCTGCCCGGCGGCGGCAATCATTGGGCGCGCAACGTCGTGGCCGATCCCGACGGCAAGTCGCTCTATGTCAGCGTCGGCTCGGCATCGAACGTCGCCGAGAACGGGCTGGAGATCGAAAAGAACCGCGCCGCCATCTGGCAGGTCGATCCGGTGAGGAAGAGCTTCCGCATCTATGCCACGGGCCTGCGCAACGCGAACGGCATGGCGTTCGAGCCGCGCACCCGCGACCTGTGGGCGGTCGTCAACGAACGCGACATGCTCGGGTCCGACATGCCGCCCGATTACCTGACCAAGGTCGAGTTCGGCGGCAACTATGGCTGGCCGTGGCATTACTGGGGCGGCTATATCGACGACCGTGTCCAGCCGCAGCGGCCCGACCTGCGCCAGTATGTCGCCCGTCCCGACTATGCGCTGGGCGCCCATGTCGCCCCGCTCGGCCTCGCCTTCACCACCGACATGCGGCTGGGCGATCGCTTCGCCAACGGCGCGGCGATCGGGCTGCACGGTTCGTGGAACCGCGTGCCGCCGTCGGGCTACAAGGTCGTCTACATCCCCTTCGCCGCCAATGGCGGCTTCCCCGCGGCCAACGCGAAACCGGTCGACCTGCTCGCCGGCTTCCTGTCGGCCGACGGCAAGCAGGCCTATGGCCGCCCGGTCGGGGTGATCGCCGACCGCACCGGCGCGATGCTGGTCGCCGACGATGTCGGCAACACCATCTGGCGCGTCAGCCAGCCGCTGGCCGCGCGGTAATCCGCAACCGCGCTCGCGTTTGAACGTCACCCCGGCGCAGGCCGGGGTCTCCCCGTAACAGCACGCTGCACGAGCCGCGAAAGACCCCGGCCTGCGCCGGGGTGACGCTTGCATTGAACCGGGGCGTTACTTCAGCAACGCCGGCCCGTCGCGCCCCAGCTTCTCCCTGATCTTGTTCGCGAACATCGCCAGCATCGGCGGCAGGTCGAGCACCGCATGGACATGCGCGTCGTGCATCTCGCAGCGCGCCTTGATCGTCTGCCCCATGCCGCTGACCGTGAAGTGCAGCGTGTCGCCGTCCCAGCGCTTGTCGTGCATCACGCCGCCGGGAATCATCCCCGCCAGCTTGTCGATGCCGCCATCGATCCGCTGGCGCACGCCCGCGCGACCGAGCTTGTGGGGAATGTCGACTTCGACCGGCTGGTGCATGCTAACTCCTCTTCGCGCCCCATCTAGTGGCTCACGCTGTTCGAAAACAGGTTCATCACGACGACCCCGGCGAGGATCAGCGCCATGCCAAGCATCGCGGGCAGGTCGAGCCGCTGTCCCTGAAACCCCCACGCGATCGACGCGACCAGCACGATCCCGACTCCGGACCAGATCGCATAGGCGACACCGGTCGGCATGGTCCGAAGCGCCAGCGACAGGCAGTAGAAGGCGACCGCATAGCCCGCCACCGTCACGATCGAGGGCACGAGTTTCGTGAACCCTTGGGTCGCGCGCATCGTCGAGGTGGCGATCACTTCGGCGACGATCGCGATGGCGAGCCAGGCATAGGCGGTCATGGTGTGGAGATAGGGGACACGGCGCCAGATGGAAGCGCAGCGGGTGGCGCTTGGTTCTCGACAAGCTCGAACTGAACGAAGGTGGGTTCGGGCCTCCCTCCCCAAGTTCCGTAAGATTCGAGCCCTCCCCCCTACCCGTTCGGTTCGAGCAGATTCGAGCTTGTCGAGAAGCGTCTGTCGAGAACGCGCCGCCCAACAACACCCCGTTCTCGACAAGCTCGAACCAGACGGATTACCGGGGAGTGCTTCGCCCCCCTTGCACCCTCCCCCGGCACGGCGGATATGCGGCTGCGTGCCCGCTCTCCTCGCCCTGCTCGCCGGCCTGACCTCGGCCCTCGGTTTCGCACCGCTCGAATGGTGGCCGGTGACGCTTGCCGCGCTGGCGCTGTGGCTGTGGGTCGTCCACCGCGCGCCGACGCTGAAGGCCGCGCTGTGGCGATCGTGGCTGTTCGGCGTCGCCCATTTCACGGTCGGCAACAACTGGATCCAGCACGCCTTCGACTTCCAGGACCGGATGCCCCCGGCGCTCGGCTATGTAGCGGTGGTCGGGCTGGCGCTGTACCTCGCCATCTACCCGATGCTGGCGGGCGGCATCGCATGGAAGCTCGGCCGGCGCGGCGAGCGTCCCGACCTCGCTTTTGTCGCCGTTGCTGCCGCCGCATGGATCGCGACCGAATATCTCCGCGCGGTCGTCTTCACCGGCTATGCGTGGAACCCGGTCGGCGTGATCTGGGTGCCCACCCCGCTCCGTAGCGTAGCCACCTTCACGGGCACCTATGCGCTCTCGGGGCTGACCGTGCTGCTGAGCGCCGCGATCCTGCTTCCCCGCGCGAAGGTGCGTGCCGGCGTCCTCGTCGCGCTCGCGTTGCTGATGCTGGTGCCCGACCCCGCCCCGACGCCCGCGACCGTCGCCGCCACCGCCCCGCGCGTCCGGGTGGTGCAACCGAATTTCCCGCAAGAGGCCGTCCGCAGCCCCGGCTATGACGAACGCCTGCTCGACCGCCAGATCGAACTGTCCGGCGCCCCCGGCCCCGCCCCACGCCTCGTCGTGTGGCCCGAAGGCACCGTCAATTTCTATCTGGAAGATGGCTATCCGTTCGACTGGTACACACAGTCGCCCTCGCTGCTGCGCGCGCGCATTGCCAGCGTGCTGGGGCCGCGCGACGTCGCGCTGGTCGGCGGCACCGCGCTGAACTTCGGGCAGGACCGGCAGTTGCAGGGCGCGGGAAATTCGGTCTTCGCGCTCACCCCCGACACCCGCATCGTCGGCCGGTATGACAAGGCGCATCTGGTGCCCGGCGGCGAATATCTGCCGATGCGCTCGATCCTCCAGCCGCTCGGCCTGTCGCGGCTGGTGATGGGCGACATCGATTTCGCCCCCGGCCCGGGGCCTGCCACCGTGACCCTGCCCGGCTTCGGCCCGGTCGGGATGCAGGTGTGTTACGAGATCATCTTCTCGGGCCAGGTCGTCGACCGCGCGCACCGCCCCGCCATCCTGTTCAACCCGTCGAACGACGCGTGGTTCGGCGCATGGGGCCCGCCACAGCATCTGGCGCAGGCGCGGCTGCGCGCGACCGAGGAAGGCCTCCCGGTCCTGCGCGCGACCCCGACCGGCATCTCGGCGGTGATCGACGCCACCGGCGCGCTGGTCGCGACCATCCCGGCGAACCGTGCCGACGCGATCGAGGTGCCGCTGCCCGCCCCCCATGCCCCCACCCTGTTCGCGCGGGTCGGCAACTGGATGGCGCTGCTGGCGATAGTTTTGCTGTCCGCCCTCGCGATTGCCATCCGGCGCCGTGCGCGCTAGGGCTTCGACATAAGGAAAGCTTTATATGCGGCATGGCAACGGCCGCGCGCTTTCCCTCCAGACCAGAGGAAGTCCATGCGTTCCAATTATCTCTTCACCTCGGAATCGGTATCCGAAGGCCATCCCGACAAGGTCGCCGACCAGATTTCCGATTCGATCGTCGACCTGTTCCTGTCGAAGGACCCCGAAGCGCGCATCGCCTGCGAAACGCTGACTACGACCCAGCTCGTCGTCCTCGCCGGTGAAATCCGCTGCAAGGGCGTGTTCGAGAACGGCCAGTGGGCCGATGGCGCGCAGGACGAGATCGAGGCCGCCGTGCGCGAAACCGTGAAGAAGATCGGCTACGAACAGTCGGGCTTCCACTGGGAAACCTTCCGCTTCGAAAACAACCTGCATGCGCAGTCGGCGCATATCGCGCAGGGCGTCGACGCGACGGGCAACAAGGACGAAGGCGCCGGCGATCAGGGCATCATGTTCGGCTTCGCCTGCGACGAAACGCCCGACCTGATGCCGGCGACGCTGGACTACAGCCACAAGATTCTCGCGAAGATGGCGGCTGACCGCCACGCCGGCACCGCACCGTTCCTCGAACCCGATGCCAAGAGCCAGGTGACGCTGCGCTTCGACAACGGCAAGCCGGTCGCCGCGACCGCGATCGTCGTCTCGACCCAGCACGCGCCGGGCTATGACGACGGCGCGAAGGAAGCCGAACTGCACGCCTATGTGAAATCGGTGATCGCCGACGTGCTGCCCGCCGACCTGCTGTCGGATGCGACCGAATATCACATCAACCCGACCGGCAGCTTCGAGATCGGCGGGCCGGACGGCGACGCGGGTCTGACCGGGCGCAAGATCATTGTCGACACCTATGGTGGTGCTGCCCCGCACGGCGGCGGCGCGTTCAGCGGCAAGGACCCGACCAAGGTCGACCGGTCGGCGGCGTACATCACCCGCTACCTGGCGAAGAACATCGTGGCGGCGGGCCTCGCCAAGCGCTGCACCATCCAGCTCGCCTATGCGATCGGCGTGTCGAAGCCGCTGTCGCTCTATGTCGACACGCACGGCACCGGCACCGTCGCCGACGACGCGATCGAAACCGCGATCGCCGGCATCGCGAAGCTGGGCGGCCTTACCCCGCGCGGCATCCGCACCCACCTGTCGCTCAACAAGCCGATCTATCGCCCGACCGCGGCCTACGGCCATTTCGGCCGCAAGCCCGAAGGCGACCTGTTCCCGTGGGAAAAGACCGATCTGGTCGACGATCTGAAGGCCGCGCTTGCCGCCTGATTCCCCCTCGACAGGGTCGTGAAAGTACGGGAGGTTCGCCGATGGGGCGGACCTCCCGTTTTCATGTCCGCCCTGCGGGAAACCTCTGCGAAAGTCGCAATATCAGCCTCGATCCTGCCGCACCCTTGCGCAGGCAGGAATCGCGGCACCGGCGCTAGAGCATGATGACTTCAGGAATAGCCGTTCGTCCTGAGTAGCCGCTGAGCTTGTCGAAGGGGCGTATCGAAGGACTGCCACAGGCGCTTCGATACGGGTTTTCGACAAGCTCAGCCCCTACTCAGCACGAACGGGTAGGTTTCAAGTCATCATCTTCTTATGGACTCCCCCCTGCGCGGCAGCGACGATGGGAGTTGTCCAGACCCGATCGTCATCCTGGCGATCGCCGAGGCCCGCGTCATGCACCACTGTCTCGACACCGCAACGAAGATGCGGAAGGTTCGTCAGCGACGCGGACATCTCGTCCGCCCGTGGGGGGGGCATATGATGCGGACATGGATGGCGGCGTTGGCGGCGGCGGCGATGGTTGCGACCCCGGTCGCGGCGCAGGTGGTGGGCAGCCCCGTCTCGGCGAAGCCCGGCAAGCCCTACCGCTTCAAGCATAGCGACATTGCCACACCGGCCGAACTGGACGGGATGCGGCGGGTCGACGTCCGCCAGCTCGGCGACAACGAACTCGACGTGTTCGCCGTGTATCAGGACGGCCCGGACGCGATCACCGTCTATGTCTATCGCAGCCTGATTGGCAGCGTACCGGTATGGTTCGACCGGGCCCGCGCCTCGGTCGAACTGCGCCGCGAGATGTTCGGCAACGTCGCGCCGGTCGTCCCCGTCGCCTTCACCCCGCCGGGCCAATCGACCGCCAGCGGGCTGATGGCCGGATGGACGCTGAACAAGGCGCCCTATCGCGGCACGGCGCTCGCCATCCTGCCGGTCGGCGAGTGGCTGGTGAAGATCCGCTACAGTTCGTCGAAGCTGGACGGTCCGGCGGTCGCGGCGCGCATCCCGGCAATCCTGTCGGCACTGCAATGGCCGGGCAGCATCGCGCCCGCCCCCGCCGCGACGCCGATCGCCGAGTGCCCGACCGCGCTGGCCTTTGCCGCCAATGCGGCTCCGGTTTCCGGCGGCGAGGCACTGATGTCGTCCGCACTGAGCGGCGGGCTGGTCGCCGCGGCGGCGGGCAGGAAGGGCGCGGCGACGCCCCCCGCCACCCCGCCCTTCTGGTGCCG
>NZ_JASCXF010000004.1:0-149273 GCF_030062225.1 Sphingomonas sp. 2R-10 | reverse complement strand
TCCCCGACCATGTCGCGACCCCGGTCACGCGCACGCACAGCGGCCAGCCCAACCAGGCGGCGGCGGCGATCGCCTGGCCGACCGGTGCCGGCAGCGCGGGCCTTGCCGAAAGCCGCAAGCTGGAGGTGCTGGCCGCGGTGTTCCGCGACCGCCTGCTCGACCGACTGCGCAGCCAGGCGGGGGTCAGCTATTCGCCCAACGTCGACAATGGCTGGCCGGTCGGGCTGCCCGGCGGCGGACGGATCATGGCGATCGGCATGGTGCCGCCCGACAAGACCGGTTTCTTCTTCCAGCTGGCGCGCGAACTCGCCGCCGACCTGGCCAGGACGCCGGTGCCCGACGACGAGCTGGAGCGCGCCAAGCTGCCGGTGATCCAGATGGTCGCCCGCATGTCGAGCGGCAATATGTTCTGGATGAACCAGACCGCCGGCGGCACGCGCGATCCGGCGCGGCTGGCGGCGATCCCCGGCCTCATCAACGACATCCGCGGTACCACGCCCGCCGAATTGCAGGCACTTGCGGCGAAATATCTGGTGCCGTCAAAGGACTGGTCGATGCAGGTCCTGCCGGAGAAGAAGTAGCGTTGAACTCCTCCCCGGCATGGGGAGGGGGACCATCCGCAGGATGGTGGAGGGGGGCGTCCGCACACGAACGGGTGGCGGACGCCCTTGCTGTCCTGAAAGAAGAAACGGGTTCGCGTGAACCCCTGTCTTCTCGCTTCTACGCCGCGACCCGCTGCCGAACCGGTGCCCCCGCCAGCACGGCGATCCCCCAGATCGCGAACCCGCCCAGCGCCAGTCCTGCACCCACGACCCCGGTCGACGTCCAGCCATAGCCGGCGGCGATCGCCAGCCCGCCGGCCCATGGCCCGATCGCATTGGCGGTATTGAACGCCGAATGGTTGAGCGACGCGGCGAGGCTCTGCCCCTGCTGCGCGATGTCCATCAGCCGCGTCTGGAGCACGGTGCCGAGCGCGCCGCCGATCCCGATCAGGAACACGATCACCAGCATCGACCACAGTTGCCCCGCCGCCAGCGGATACAGCGCCAGCGTCGCCGCGCTCCACAGCAGCAGCGCGCCGGCGGTCGGCATCAGCGCCCGGTCGGCGAAGCGCGGCACGATCAGGTTGCCGATGGTCATGCCGATGCCGAACACCGCCAGCACGACCGGCACCATCGCCGGCCCCGCGCCGGTTACCTCGATCAGCGTCGAGGCGAGATAGGTATAGACCGCGAACATGCCGCCAAAGCCGATCGCGCCGATGCCGAGCGTCAGCCACAACTGGCCCGAGCGCAGCACGCCGAGTTCGGCGAGCGGACTGGCGGAACGGTCCGGCCGGTCGCGCGGCGCGACCCATGCGATCATCGCCATCGTCGCGGCGGCGAGTACCGCGACCACCCCGAAGCCCCAGCGCCATCCGATCGCCTGCCCCAGCGCATTGGCCAGCGGCACGCCGACGATCGTCGCCGTCGTCAGCCCCAGCATCACGCGCCCGATCGCCTGCGCCCGCTTCTCCACCGGCACCAGCGAGGCGGCTACCAGCGCCGCGATCCCGAAATAGGCGCCGTGCGGCAACCCGCTGAAGAACCGCGCGACCAGCATCGCGTCATAGTTCGGCGCCAGCGCGCTGGCGGCATTGGCGACCCCGAAACATGCCATCAGCGCGATCAGCACCGTCCGCCGCGCCATCCGCGCGGTCAGCACCGCCAGCAACGGCGCGCCGACCACCACGCCCAGCGCATAGGCGCTGATGACATGCCCCGCGGTCGGTTCGTCGATGCCGAGGCCGGGCGCGAAGAACGGCACGAGGCTCATCGTCGCGAACTCGGTGGTCCCGATCGCGAACCCGCCGAGCGCGAGCGCGAGGTGGACGAGGGAAGGGCTACGGGTATTCGGCACGGACACGCTCCTTGCTGCAACGCAGCATTTCGAGCGGGCCATATGGGATCGGGCGGGGGCGGTTCAACCGCCCGGAGCCATGTGCGGTATCTTCCTGCCGTATTATGACGGTATGAGCGTTCCCGCCGCGACCGATGCCGGTCGGTCCAGCCCGCCGGTCATGATCTCCATCCGGCGCGCGACCTCCCGTGCGATCCTCTCCTCGGTCTCGACGCGCTCCTCTGCGGGCAGCGCTTCGATCGCCTCCTCGGTCAGGTTCATGCTTTTCAGCACGTCGCGGCGCATCCGTTCCGCCGGGGTCAACGACAGTTCCTTTTTGAACGCGGCGATGGCGTCGTTCAGGGTAGGGGATATCTCCGTGTTATCCGGCGCAGGGTCGCGCGTGCCTGCGGACCGGTGTCGGATCGTGAAAGAGGACGGCGACATCGCGGCGGCGGTGGTCGCCAACGATCCGAACACTTCGGAAAAGGGCGTCGCGACGGGACAGGTGCCGTACGGGCGCGGGTCGCTGGTCGTCTGGTCATTTCCGATCGAGCGGATCATCGCGCTACCCCAGTCTTTCTCCGGCGGCCATGCTACAGCATGATGGTTAACGAATGCCTTGCCGCTATTCGACTTTCCTACACGATCATCGCCATGCGATACCGTTGCCCCCGCTCTTTCATCCGTTCACCGAACCGTCCGCCGACCACCCGTCCCGCGCTTGCCGTCGATACGGTGCAAGTGTGACTTTTGTGACCTTTGGCTGCCCGCTGTTACAGAAACTGCGCCATCCGCTTCGTCAGCAACGCCATCAGCGCCGGGTCCATCGCCGCATAATCGTCAGGAATATCGAGGCAGATGACCCGCTTGCCGTTCAGATGCCGGCGAAAGCGCCGCTGGACCCGCGTCCGATGCACGCGCTCCATCACGAAGATCGTGTCGGCCCACTCGATCAGTTCGCCGCTCAACGGATTGTCGGCATCGGGACTGGTCCCCGCCGACATGGTTTCCGTCCCCGGCAAAGTGCCGAACATCGCTTCGGCGGTGGGGCTGCGCAGCCGGTTGCGACTGCACACGAACAGCCAGTTCCTCACCCCCGGTACAGCGCGTCCAGCCGCTCGCCATACACGTCCTTCAACACATGCCGACGTATCTTCAGGCTTGGCGTCAGCTGCTGGTTCTCGATCGTGAAGGGTTCGTCGGCGATGATGAACCGGCGGATGCGTTCGGTGACCGACAGGTCCCTGTTCACCCGTTCGACCGCGGCGCCCAGCGCGGAGCGATAGTCGCTGTCCTCGCGCAGCCGGGCGAAGTCGCAGCGCGCGCCGCCCTTCGCGCAGAATTGCTGGGTCCATTCGGCGTCGGGCACGATCACCGCCACCATGTACGGCCGCCGGTCGCCCGCGATCATCGCCTGCGCGATCTCGTCCTGCAGGGTCAGCATGCCCTCGACCTTCTGCGGGGCGACATTGTCGCCCTTGTCGTTGACGATGATGTCCTTTTTCCGGTCGGTGATGCGGATGCGGCCCTTCGCATCGATCTCGCCGATGTCGCCGGTGTGCAGCCAGCCGTCCTTGAGCACGCGCGCGGTTTCCGCCTCGTTGCGCCAGTATCCGTGCATGACCAGTTCGCCGCGTACCAGGATCTCGCCATCCCCGGCGATGCGGACCTCGGTATCGGCCAGCGGCGGGCCGACCGTGTCCATCTTGATCCCCGCCGCCGGGCGATTGCACGAGATGACCGGCGCCGCCTCGGTCTGGCCATAGCCTTGCAGGAAGGTGAGGCCGAGCGACTGGAAGAAGCCGCCGACTTCGGGGTTGAGCGGCGCGCCGCCCGACACCATCGCCTTCAACCGCCCGCCGAAGCGCTTGCCGACCTTGGGTTTCAGCAGCGTATCCACCAGCAGTTTCGTCGGCCGGTCGAGCAGCGACGGGCCGTCCTCCTTGCCGCCGATCGCGATGGCGCGGTCGAGCAGCCACGACGACATGCGGCCCTGCTTCTGCACCGTCTTGGTGATCCGCGTGCGCAGCACCTCGAACAGGCGGGGCACGACGACCATGATCGTCGGCCGGACCTCCTCGATATTGCTCGCCAGCTTGTCGAGGCCCTCGCTGTAATAGATCTGCCCGCCCAGCCCGATCGGGAAATGCTGCCCGCCGGTATGTTCATAGGCGTGGCTGAGCGGCAGGAACGACAGGAACACTTCGTCGTCCCAGCCGAAATCCTCGGAAATCACGGTGCAGCAGCCGTTGACGTTGTGCAGGATCGCGCCGTGATGCTGCATGACGCCGCGCGGGGAACCGCCGGTGCCCGAGGTGTAGATGATGCAGGCCAGATCCTCGCGCCGGAAATCCGCCTGCGCCGCGACGCCCGCCGGGTCGGCGGGATGGCGCGCGATCAGGTCGTGCCAGTCGTGGAACTCCAGGCTCCCCTGCTGTGCGGTACGCATCGGTTCGATCATGATGATCTTTTCCGACGAGTTCGCGGCCCGCAGCGCGGCGGGCAGGACGGTGCGCGCCAGCTTCTCGGTCGACACGATGATCGCGCAGGCGCCCGAATTCTCGATGATGTGACCATGGTCGCGCACGGTGTTGGTGACATAGGTCGGCACCGTCACGCAGCCGGCCGCCATGATGGCGAGGTCGGAGATGCACCATTCGGGCCGGTTCTCGCTGACCAGCATTACCCGGTCGCCGCGCTTCAGCCCGATCGCCCGCAGCGCGGTGGCGAGGCTGGCGACCTGTCGCGCCGCCTCCGCCCAGCTGGTCGAGACCCAGGTCCCGCCGGTCTTGGCCCACAGGAACGGTGCGTCGCCACGCTCGGCGGCGCGCGCGAAGAACATCGCGACCAGATTGGGGAATCGTTCCAGTTGCCGGGCCATGTCGCATCCTTCTCCTGCCGGCGGGTGTAGGCCAGGCATAACCGTCACGGCAACGCCCGAGAGCGGGTGACGGGCGCGACGCGCTTGGCTAGACAGGGGGCCATGAGGATGTTCGCCACCACCATCGCCGCCCTTGCCACCGTTACGCTCGGTGGCTGCAACGTCCTGTCGTTCGGCAAGCGCGACATCGCCACCCCGGCGGCCGTGCCTGCGCCGTCGTCGCCGACCGCGCCGGCGGCACAGGCGCAGAAGTTCGTCGTCACCGCCAACCCGCTCGCCAGCGAGGCGGGCATGGCGGTGCTGCGCCGCGGCGGCAGCGCGGTCGACGCGGCGATCGCGGTGCAGGCGATGCTGTCGCTGGTCGAACCGCAGAGTTCGGGTCTGGGCGGCGGCGCGTTCCTGACCTATTTCAACGCGAAGACCGGCAAGGTCGAAATCTATGACGGGCGCGAGGTCGCCCCCGCCGGCGCCACGCCGACGATGCTGCTGGGCACCGACGGCCAGCCGCTGCCGTTCGCGCAGGCGGTGATGAGCGGACGGGCGACCGGCGTGCCGGGTGCGGTGCGGATGCTGGGACAGGCGCATGCCGATCACGGCACGCTCGCGTGGAACCAGCTGTTCGACGATGCCGAGGCGACCGCGCGCAAGGGCTTCGTGATCTCGCCGCGCCTGGGCCGCTTCCTCGGCGGCCGGTCGCCGCAGTTGCAGGCGGAGGATGTCCGCCGCTATTTCAAGGGGAAGGGCGGGGCGCTCGCCACCACCGGCGACCGGATCAGGAACGGCGACTATGCCGATTTCCTGCGCCGTCTCGCGAAGCAGGGGCCGGACGCGCTCTATACCGGCAAGACCGCGCAGCGCATCGTCGCGCGGACGACCAGCGGCGACCTGCCCGGCACGATGACGCTGGCCGACCTCGCCGCCTATCGCGCGGTCAAGCGCGATCCGCTGTGCGGCAACTGGCGTGCGTACATCGTCTGCACCCCGCCGCCACCGTCGAGCGGCGTCGGGCTGCTCGAACTGCTCGCGATCCTCGGGCGTACCGACATCGACAGGCGGGGGCCGAACGATCCACAGAGCTGGTACCTGTTCGCCGAGGCCAGCCGGCTGATGTACGCCGACCGCGACCTGTATGTCGGCGATCCGAAGTTCGTGAACGTGCCGGTCGCCGGGTTGCTGGCCCCGGCGTACATCGCTGGGCGTGCGAAGCTGATCGGCCCGTTCGCCGCGGCGGCGCCCGCGGCCGGGGTGCCGGCCGGCGTGGTGACGGCGGCGGCGGACACCACGCGCGAACCGATGGGGACGTCGCACTTCATCGTCGGCGACGCGGCGGGCAACGTGGTGTCGATGACGACGACGGTCGAAAGCTTCTTCGGTACCGGGCGGATGGTCGACGGCTTCTTCCTCAACAACCAGATGACCGACTTCGCCTTCTCACCGCGCGATGCGCAGGGCCGGGAGGCCGCCAATGCGGTCGCGCCGGGCAAGCGGCCGCGGTCGTCGATGACGCCGCTCGTCATGATCGACCGGCAGGGCAGGTTCGCCGGTGCGCTGGGATCGGCGGGCGGCAACGCGATCCTCGCCTATGTCGGCAAGTCGCTGATCGGTGCGGTCGAATGGAAGCTGCCAATGCAGCAGGCGCTGGCGCTCCCCAACCTCGTCGCGCGCGGCAACAGCTTTCAGGGCGAGGTGACGAAGTTCTCGCCGGAAGTCCTGAACGGGCTGGCGCAGCGCGGTATCCGGTTGCAGCCGGGGCAGGGCGAGGATTCAGGGCTGCACGGAGTCATCATCCGCGACGGCAAGGTCGATGGCGGCGTCGATCCCCGGCGCGAGGGCAAGGTGATCGTAGAGTAGAAGAAGGTTGGTTCACGCGAAGGCGCGGAGACGCGGAGGGCGCGCGCACCGGGCAAGCCGCTTGCGATCGGCAGACCGTATCGCACGTTGCCACGATGTATGAGGCCGCCGGCGCGGATAAGGTTGCCGATGACTCGACCTCCTCCGCGTCTCCGCGCCTCCGCGTGAACCCTATTTCTTCCGCCGAACCTGCGCGAAATGCTCCGCCCGTTCGAGCAGCAGCGTCAGATCCTCCCGCGCAATATCGAACGCATCGGGCGTCTCGGCCAGCGCGGCGTCGATATCCTCCAGCCGAACCCCGCCCGGCTCGGCCGCCGCCGCGACGGCCGCCGGTGACGCCGGCTGGTGCGGATAGCTGAGCGCGGTCATCCGGTGATAGAACATGCCGATCGCCACCAGCGCGATCGAGTTGATCCCGACCGGCGCGAAGGCGAAGGCATAGCCGGCATCGTGGATCCCCGCGCTGCCGATCACCGCGGTCAGCGCTGCGGCACCGCCCGGCGGGTGCAGGCAGCGCGCCAGCGACATGGCGAGGATCGCGCAGCCGACCGCCAGCCCGGCGGCGATCGTCACGTCCGGCACCCATTGGAACACCGCGACGCCGATCAGCGTCGACAGGATGTTGCCGCCGACCACCGGCCAGGGCTGCGCCAGCGGGCTGGCGGGCACCGCGAACACCAGCACGGCCGACGCCCCCAGCGGCGCGACGATGATCGGCAGGTCGCTGCCATAGGACGGGAACTGCCCACAGACGAGGATGGTCAGCGCGATGCCTATGCCCGCGCCGACGCACGCGACGATCCGCCGTCCGAACCCGGCATTGGCGAGCAGCGGGCGGAACCAGCCGCTCACAGCCCGGCGACGATCCGCTGCGCAAGGCCCGGCCCTTCATAGACCAGCGCGCTGTAGAGCTGCACGAGGCTGGCCCCGGCATCGAGCCGCCGCCGCGCCTCGTCCGCCGATCCGATTCCGCCCGCCGAGATGAGGGGCAGCGCATCGCCCGCGATCTCCCGCGCCTCGACCAGCTTGGCGAGGGCCAGCGGCGCGAGCGGCGCGCCCGACAGCCCGCCGGTTTCCTTCGCATTCGCCGATCGCAGCGTATCGGGGCGCGAGATGGTGGTGTTCGACACGATCAGCGCATCGACCCCGCCGTCGATCGCGGCACCGATCGCGACCGCCATCCCGTCACGCGACAGGTCGGGCGCGACCTTCAGGAACAGTGGTACGCGCTTGCCATTCACCTGCCGCGCGGCGTCGCTGGCGGCAATCAGCTGGCCCAGTTCGGGCTGCGATTGCAGGTCGCGCAGGCCCGGCGTGTTGGGGCTGGAGATGTTGATCGTGACATAATCGGCCAGCGGCGCGGCCTTGGCGACGGCGGTGCCGTAGTCGGCGATGCGGTCGGCCGAATCCTTGTTCGCGCCGACATTGATGCCGATGATGCCGGGGCGGGGGACAAGCGCCGCGACCCGCGCCAGCGCCGAGTCGATCCCGCCATTGTTGAAGCCCAGCCGGTTCACCACGCCCCGGTCCTCGGGCAGGCGGAAGATGCGGGGCTTCGGATTGCCCGGCTGCGGCTTCGGCGTCAGCGTACCGACCTCGACGAAGCCGAACCCCAGCCCGAGGAAGCTGGCGACCGCCCGTGCGTCCTTGTCGACCCCGGCGGCGAGTCCGACCGGGTTGGGAAAGCGGATGCCGGCGACCGTCACCGCGTGCCGGTCATCGCTTTTGGGTGCGAGCGGCGCACCGGCCTTTCCCCATGCCTCCAGCATCGCGATCGTGAGCGAATGCGCGCGTTCGGCGTCGAGGGCGAAGAGGAGGGGATGATACCAGGCCATGGGTGGCGCTTTATCGGGGAGGGCGGCGGGAAGGAAGGTTCGGTTTCACGCGGAGGCGTGGAGGCCGGAGAAGAGAGTGGTTCGCGCGGAGGCGCGGAGACGCGGAGGCTGTCGTGCCCGCGGATGGGTCAGCCGCGCCAGCGGCCTTCATGCTATTGGCTGCCCAAAGGATGAAAGTCTCGCTGACGCGAGATGGAGCAGCGAGCGCAACCCCTCCGCGCCTCCGCGCCTCCGCGCGAACCAACTTCCTTCTTCTCTTCGCGGCATCGCGCCTTCGCGTGAAACCGAATCCTTCCCGCCGCCCGACAATCGATCACACCGATCGAAACAAACCCGGTTGACCAATCGACCGCACCGCACCACATGCCAATCCGACCGGATCGATCCGATTAAGGAAACCATGCGCCTTTCCAGCCTTGCCGACTATGCCGTCGTCCTGCTCGCCGCCACCGCGCGACGCGGCGGGGATGCGCGCGTTACGGCGACCGTGCTGGCGGAGGAGACCGGACTGCCGTTGCCCACCGTGCAGAAGCTGGTCAGCCGCCTGTCCGCCGCCGCGCTGATCGAAACCGGACGCGGCAGCGGCGGCGGCTTTCGCCTCGCCCGCGCGCCCCATGCGATCGACCTGGCGCAGATCATCGAGGCGATCGAGGGGCCGATCGCGCTCACCACCTGCGTCGATGCCGCGCGGCATGACTGCGCGGTGGAGACGAACTGCATGATCCGCCCCCATGCCGGCACGGTCAACGCCGTGGTCCGGGGGGCGCTTGCGGGCGTGACGCTCGCCCAACTCGCGAACACCGGGGCGATGCCCCAAGAGGTAGTGTGATGGCCACGAAGAATGCCGAGGCGCTCGCCGCCGCGAACAAGAAGTACGAGTGGGGGTTCTCCTCCGACATCGAACAGGACTTCGCGCCCAAGGGGCTGAGCGAGGACACCGTCCGCTATATCAGCGCCAAGAAGAACGAGCCCGAATGGATGCTCGACTGGCGGCTGAAGGCGTTCCGCCTGTGGCAGACGATGGAGGCCCCCGACTGGTCGAAGCTGAACATCGACCCGATCGACTATCAGGACGCCTATTACTACGCCGAGCCCAAGGCGAAGCCGAAGCTCGGCTCGCTCGACGAGGTCGATCCCGAGATCCTGCGCGTCTATGAAAAGCTCGGCATCCCGATCGAGGAGCAGAAGGTGCTCGCCGGGGTCGAGGGGAGCCGCAGGGTCGCGGTCGACGCGGTGTTCGACAGCGTGTCGGTGGCGACGACCTTCCGCAAGGAGCTGGAAGCCGCCGGCGTCATCTTCCGCTCGATCTCCGAAGCGATCCGCGAATATCCCGATCTGGTCCGCAAATGGCTGGGCAAGGTCGTGCCGCAGCGCGACAATTTCTTCGCGACGCTCAACTGCGCGGTCTTTTCGGACGGCACCTTCGTCTACATTCCGGAGGGCGTGCGCTGCCCGATGGAGCTGTCGACCTATTTCCGGATCAATGCCGAGAATACCGGCCAGTTCGAACGCACGCTGATCGTCGCCGACAAGGGCAGCTATGTCAGCTATCTCGAAGGCTGCACCGCGCCGATGCGCGACGAGAACCAGCTGCACGCGGCGGTGGTGGAGCTGGTCGCGCTCGACGATGCCGAGATCAAATATTCGACCGTCCAGAACTGGTATCCGGGCGACGAGAACGGCAAGGGCGGCATCTACAATTTCGTGACCAAGCGCGCGCTGTGCCAAGGCAGGAACAGTAAGGTGTCGTGGACGCAGGTCGAAACCGGATCGGCGATCACGTGGAAATATCCGTCCTGCGTGCTGGCGGGCGAGAACAGCGTCGGCGAATTCTACTCGGTCGCCGTCACCAACAACCGCCAGCAGGCCGATACCGGCACCAAGATGATCCATCTGGGCAAGGGATCGCGCTCGACCATCGTGTCGAAGGGGATCAGCGCGGGCCGCAGCGACAATACCTATCGCGGGCTGGTGCGCGTCGGCCCCTCGGCAGAGGGCGTGCGCAACTTCACCCAGTGCGACAGCCTGCTGCTCGGCGACCAGTGCGGGGCGCACACCGTGCCCTATATCGAGGTCAAGAACCCCTCGGCGCAGATCGAGCATGAGGCGACGACCAGCAAGATTTCCGAGGACCAGATGTTCTACGCGATGCAGCGCGGACTGGATTCGGAGGCGGCGGTCGCGCTGATCGTCAACGGCTTCGCGCGCGAAGTGCTGCAACAGCTGCCGATGGAGTTCGCGGTCGAGGCGCAGAAGCTGCTCGGCATCAGCCTGGAAGGATCGGTGGGATGATCGTGCTGGCGCTTGCCTTGCAGGCGGCGGCACCGACCGCGCCCTATGCCGACTGCCTGTCGCAACGGATCAACGCCGACCCGCGCATGGAAAAGCCGCCCGCCGAAGCCGCCGCGCGCGTCGCGATCTTCGACGACGCGGCCAGAGCGTGCGCGCCGGTCCGGGCGAAGGTGGCGAAGGCGCACGCGCCGATGCTCGACAGGATCGATGCGTCGATGAAGGCGGTGCTGACCAACCCGCAGGCGGCCGAGGCCGAGTTCGGAACCGAACCGGTGGCCGGCGAGACGCCGTAACAAGAGATTTGCGGGCGCGGCCCGCACGAACAGGACGGAACATGCTGAACATCGAAAACCTCCACGCCGAAATCGACGGCAAGGAAATCCTGAAAGGTCTTTCGCTCACCGTGAACGCGGGCGAGGTCCACGCGATCATGGGACCCAATGGCGCGGGCAAGTCGACGCTCGGCTATGTTCTGGGCGGTCGTCCCGGCTATGAAGTGACCGAAGGCAGCGTGACGTTCGGCGGCGAGGACCTGCTGGAGATGGAGGCCGATGCCCGCGCCGCCGCCGGCCTGTTCCTCGGCTTTCAGTATCCGGTCGAGATTCCCGGCGTGTCGAACGTCCAGTTCCTGCGCGAGAGCCTGAACAGCCAGCGCCGCGCGCGGGATGAAAAGCCGCTGTCGGGTGCCGAGTTCCTGAAGCTCGCCCGTGCGCAGGCCGATGGCCTCGGCATGGAAATGGACATGATGAAGCGCCCGGTGAACGTCGGCTTTTCGGGCGGCGAGAAGAAGCGCAACGAGATGGTGCAGATGGGCATCCTCGACCCCAAGCTGGCGATCCTCGACGAAACCGACAGCGGCCTCGACATCGACGCGCTGCGCATCGTCGGCGACGGCATCAACCGCATCATGCGCCGCCCGGACAAGGGCGTGATCCTCATCACCCACTACCAGCGCCTGCTTGACTATGTGCAGCCCGATTTCGTCCACGTCCTCGCCGATGGCCGCATCGTGCGGTCGGGCGGCAAGGAACTGGCGCACGAACTGGAACGCGAAGGCTATGGAGCGGTGGCGGCGTGATGGCGACGCTTCCCACCAACCGGCAGGAGGCGTGGCGCTGGACCGATCTGGCTGCGCTGAGCGCGGCTGCGGCCAGTGAACCGACCGAAGCACCGGGTGCCGATGGCTATTGGCTCGGCCTGCCCGGCGCGCGGATCGTGTTCGTCGATGGCGCCTATGTCGCTCACCTCAGCACGCCCGGTCATGTCGCGGTGTCGCGACTGACGCTCGACACCGCGCATCCGCTGGGCGTGCAGGCGTCGGGCGCGGACGGCTGGTCGATCGACCTGTCGGCTGCCGAGGTCGTGGAGCCGGTGCAGATCGTCCATGTCGCGACCGGGGGCGAGAACCATGTTCCCGCCCGCCTGACGCTCGACGAGGATGCGGTCGCGTCGGTCGTCGAAACCTATGTCGGCAGCGGCTGGACCAATCGCCTGACGCAGATCGATCTCGAACGCGGTGCGCGCCTGATGCGCAGCGTCCGCCTGCTCCAGTCGGGCGGTTTCGTGTCGATCCGCGACGAAGCGGTTGTGGGCGAGGGCGCGAGCCTCGTCAGCCAGTTCCTCGGCGCCGGGGGCATGGGCAGCCGGATCGACGCGCTGCTCACGCTCGACGGGGACTCGGCGTTCGTCGACTATGGCGGCGCGCTGCTGACCCGCGAGGACCAGCGGCAGGAATGCGCCGTCGCCGTCCGCCATGCCGCGCTGAACGGGTCGAGCCGCCAGACGTGGCGCGCCGTTGCCGCCGACCGCAGCCAGGCGAGCCTCGCCGCCCGGGTCGAGGTCGCGCGCGGCGCGCAGAAGACCGATGGCGAACAGTCGCTGCGCGGGCTGCTGCTGCAACGCACGGCCACCGTGAACCTCAAGCCGGAACTCGAAATCTTTGCCGACGACGTGAAGTGCGCGCACGGCGCGACGGTCGGCGAACTCGATGCCCGCGCGCTGTTCTACCTGCGCAGCCGCGGCGTCAGCGAGGCGCGGGCCAAGGCGCTGCTCACCACCGCATTCGTGGCGGATGCGATCGACCGGATCGGCGACGAAACGGTGCGCGAGGCATTCCGGGCGGATGCCGATGCGTGGCTGGATGCGGCGCTTTGACCGGCACCACCCCCCTCGACCGTGTGCGCGACTTCCCCGCCATTCCCGATGGCTGGGCGTATCTCGACACCGCCGCCACCGCGCAGAAGCCAAGGCAAGTGATCGACGCGATCACCCGCGCCTATGACACGACCTATGCCACGGTGCATCGCGGCGTGTACCAGCGTTCGGCCGACATGACGCTGGCCTATGAAGCCGCGCGCCGCCGCGTCGCCGGCTTCATCGGTGCCGCCGCGCCAGAGGAATGCGTGTTCGTCCGCGGCGCGACGGAGGGGATCAACCTCGTCGCGCAGGGCTGGGCCGAACGCCACCTGAAGGCCGGCGACCGCATCCTGCTGTCGATGCTCGAACACCATTCGAACATCGTGCCGTGGCAGCTGGTCGCCGAGCGGATCGGCGTCGCGATCGACGTCGTGCCGCTGACGCAGGACGGCCGGATCGATCTCGACGCGATGGCGGCGATGATCCGGCCCGAGCACAGGCTGGTCGCACTGGCGCATGTCTCGAACGTGCTGGGATCGGTGCTCGACGGTCGTCGCGCCGCCGACATCGCCCATTCGGTCGGGGCGAAGCTGCTGCTCGACGGGTGTCAGGCGGTGCCGCGCATCACCGTCGACGTCGCCGCGCTCGACTGCGATTTCTACGTCTTTTCGGGGCACAAGCTCTACGGCCCGACCGGCATCGGCGTGCTGTGGGGCCGTCCCGACCTGCTGGGCGCGATGCACCCGGTGCAGGGTGGCGGTGCGATGATCGACCGGGTGACGTTCGAACGCACCACCTATGCCCCGCCGCCCGCCCGGTTCGAGGCGGGGACGCCGCACATCGTCGGTGCGCTGGGGCTTCATGCCGGGATCGACTATGTCGAGGGCATCGGGCTCGATGCGATCCACGCCCACGAAACCGCGCTGGTGGCCGCGACCCGCGACGCGCTGGGGCGGATCAATTCGGTGCGCCTGCTCGGCCCCGACGATTCCGCCGGAATCGTCAGTTTCGTGGTGGAGGGGGTGCATCCGCACGATGTCGGCACCATCTTGGACGAGGAACGCGTCGCGATCCGCGCCGGCCATCATTGCGCGCAGCCGCTGATGGACGTGCTGGGCGTGCCCGCCACCGCGCGGGCCAGCTTCGGCGTGTATAACGGACCGGCCGATGTCGATGCGCTGGTACGCGGACTGGAACGGGTAAGCAGGATTTTCGGATGAACGACGAGCAGCATATCGAGGTCGAGGAAGTGACGGCGGTCCCGTCGCCGCCCCGCGCCCGCGTGACCGATGCGGAGGAGCCGCGCCGCCGCGACTATCTGGGCGATTTCCTCGCCAAGAAGCCGGTGCCGGTCGCCGACGGTGAACCGGGCGGCGATATCTATGAAGCGGTCGTCCAGTCGCTCAAGGAAATCTTCGATCCCGAAATCCCGGTCAACATCTACGACCTTGGGCTGATCTACGGCGTCGACGTGGCCGACAACGGCCATGTCGCGGTGACGATGACGTTGACCACGCCGCACTGCCCGGTCGCGGAATCGATGCCGGCGGAGGTCGAACTGCGCGTGTCGGCGGTGCCGGGCGTTTCCACCGCCGACGTCAACCTCGTCTGGGATCCGCCATGGGACCCGCAGAAGATGTCCGACGACGCCAAGCTTGAACTGGGAATGCTGTAATGGCCACGCGCGTCCGCCCCGCCGCGATCAACTTGACCGCCAATGCCGAGCGCCGCGTCGCCGACCTGATGGCGAAGGCGCCGGCGGATGCGATCGGCGTCAAGCTGTCGACCCCGCGCCGCGGCTGTTCGGGGCTCGCCTATTCGGTCGATTACGTCACCGCCGCCAATGCGATGGACGAACGGATCGAAACGCCGGGCGGCACCTTCTTCGTCGATGGCGGATCGATCCTCTACCTCATCGGTTCGACGATGGATTGGGTCGAGGACGATTTCACCGCGGGCTTCGTCTTCGCCAACCCGAATGCCAAGGGCGCATGCGGGTGCGGGGAGAGCTTCACGGTCTGATCGTCCTCTGTAGGGGGCGGGTGTGAAGCGGTTCTTGTTGCTGGCCATGTGGCCGGGCGTGGCGGCGGCACAGGACGCGCCCGAAATCGTCGTCACCGGCCGCGGCCTCGCCGATACGCCGGGCGACCGCGCCTTCGACATAGTGACGATCGGGCGCGACCGCATCCTGTCGTCGGCCAGCGGCCGGGTCGAAGATGTGCTGCGCGACGTCGCCGGCCTGCAGCAGTTCCGCCGATCGGACTCGCGGAGCGCCAACCCGACGTCCCAAGGCATTACCCTGCGCGGTCTCGGCGGCAACGCATCCAGCCGTGCGCTGCTGCTGCTCGACGGCGTGCCGCAGGCCGATCCGTTCGGCGGCTGGGTCGCCTTTCCCGCCTATGCCACCGACCGGCTGGGCCGGGTGCGCGTCACGCGCGGCGGGGGCAGCGGCATCGCCGGGCCGGGCGCGCTGGCCGGCACGATCGAACTCGACAGCGCGATGCCCGCCGACCTGTCGCCCTTTGCCGCCACGATTGCGGGCGGCAGTCGTGGTTCGCTCGACGCACGCGGATCGGCGGCGCTGGTACGCGGCGGCGGGTTCGCGACGCTATCGGGTGCCTATGCCCGCGGCGACGGCTTCATCCCCGTCGTCGCCGGCGATCGTGGCCTGGCCGACCGCGCCGCGCCGTTCGAGCAGGCGAGCGCCGCCGCCCGCGCTGTCGTGCAACTGGCCGCCGGAACCGAGCTTCAGGCCAATGTCGCGGCCTTCACCGACCGGCGCGACCGCGGGCTCGACTTCACCGACAACCGCAGCGAAGGGGCCGATGCCAGCGTCCGGCTGGTCGGGCGCGGACCACTCGACTGGTCGCTGCTCGGCTATCTCCAGACCCGCGCCTTTGCCAGTCGCTTCGCCAGCGTCGGGGCAGGGCGGGCATCGACGACGCTGACGCTCGACCAGTACAATGTCCCCGCCACCGGCATCGGCGGCCGTGCCGAGATCGCGCCGCGCTTTGGCGCGGTGTCGCTCCGGCTGGGCGGCGACCTGCGCATCGTGACCGGCGAGACGCAGGAACTCTACACCTATGTCGCCGCCAGCCCGACGCGGCGGCGCGTCGCGGGCGGGCGCAACACGACAGCCGGGCTATTCGCCGATGCAAGCGCGACCGCGGGCGACCTGCTGTTCACCGCCGGTGGCCGGATCGATCGCTGGACGATCGCAGATGGGCGGTTGCAGGAGGCAGCGCTGGCCGGTGCGACGCTGACCGACCAGCGGTTCGCCGATCGGCAGGGGTGGCAGCCGACCGGGCGGGCCGGAGTGGCGTGGACGCCCGACCCGGCGGTCACGCTGCGCCTGGCGGGCTATCGCGGCTGGCGGTTGCCGACGCTCAACGAACTCTATCGCCCGTTCCGCGTCGGCGCCGACGCCACGGCTGCCGATGCGGCGCTGGCGCCCGAAACCCTGTGGGGCGGGGAGGCCGGGATCGAGTTGCGTCCGACGAACGGGGTCCGGCTCGCCGCGACCGCCTTTGCCAACGACCTGCGCGACGCGATCGCCAACGTGACCGTCGCCAGCGGGCCGGGGACGTTTTCGGGCGTCGGTTTCGTCTCGGCCGCAGGGGTATTTCGTCGCCGCGCGAATCTCGACCATGTCCGCGTGCGCGGCGGGGAGGTCGATGCGTCGGGGCAATGGGGTGCGCTCGCGGCGCGGCTTTCCTATGCCTATACCGACGCCCGCGTCCGCGACGGCGGGATTCTCGACGGTCTGCAACCGGCGCAGACCCCGGCGCACAGCGCCTCGGCGACATTGGGCTGGCGGCAGGACCGCTGGCAGGCGGCGGCGACCATGCGACATGTCGCCGGCCAGTTCGAGGATGACGCCAACCAGCGCCGGCTGTCCGCTGCGACGACGCTCGACCTGATCGCGACGCTGCCCGCGACCCGCTGGCTGGCGTTCGAGGCGCGGGCGGAGAATGTCACCGATACGCGGGTCGAGGCGGCGATCGGCGGCGAAGGCGTCGTCGAACGCGCGACTCCACGGACCTTGTGGCTGGCGGTCAGGCTGGGCGGCTGATGTCTCGTTTTGCATCATTAGCCCGGAGCAAATCGAGACCTCTGCGAAAGTCTCGAACAGAGCCAATTCCTTGCCGTACCCCGGCGAAGGCCGGGGTCCAGTTGGAAAGGTTCTTCCGTATCTTGCCAATGCCCGCCAACTGGGCCCCGGCCTTCACCGGGGTACGGATCGGAGGCTTTTGCAGAGGTCTCACTTGATCCCGTGCCCCGCTTCTTCCGGTAACCGGTTCAGGCATGATCGAAACGGCGCCCGCCTTCGCGAGCGCCGCTGCTCCGTCAGGCGCCGGTCTGCGACGCCATGCTGCCACGCGGTTCGACGATCGACGGCGCCGGCCCGGTGGCGGGGCGCAACGCCTCGCGTTCGGCGGCGGATACCGGAGCGGTCGGATCGGGCCGGAACGCTTGTGGTGCGCGGTCGCCGGCCTCGGGGCGCGGCTTGTCGAGCGCGAGGTCGGGTGCGGCATGGCCTTCGACCGGCTTTCGGCGCGCGAGCAATACGCCGAACAGCCCGACCGCGACACCGGTCGCGGCCAGCACTACCCTCCGCAGCGTCGATACGCCGGCGGTACGTGATTTCGGCTTGTGTTTCTTATGCTTGGCCATGATCGATCCTTTTCGCCTGTCGCCGGTCCAACGACCGGCAGGCGGACAGGTTCAATCGACGGTGTCGCTCCGGCGCGCGGTTGCGGCTTCGCGGATCAGCCGCTGTTCGGTCGTCCGTTCGGCGCGGTCGGCCATTTCGGTCCAGGCATGTTCAGCCCGGCGGCAGCGATCGCGGACATTGTCGAGCGTCGCGGCTTCGGCATTGGCCCGTTCCACGGCGGCGCGGGCGCGGTAGGCTTCGGCGGTATCGGCCAAGGGTGTCCTCCCGTAGAGAAAGGGCGGGCGGAGATGGCTCCGCCCGCCCCATAGTATCAGTCTGCGGCCGTCAGGTTGACGGCGCTGACGCGACCGCGCCGATCCTCTTCCAGCTCGTAGCCGACGCGCTGGTTCTGGTTCAGCGTCACCATGCCGGCGCGCTCGACCGCCGAGATGTGGACGAAGGCGTCGCCGCCGCCATTGTCAGGCGCGATGAAGCCATAGCCCTTGTCGACGTTGAAGAATTTTACGGTGCCAAGCGTGGCCATATGCGTTCCTTCCGGATGTTGCGGGCGGCGGAACGGCCCGTCACCCGTGCCTTAGGCAGCAGGGAAAGAAGGAACTTGCCGCAAAGCAGGAAACCATCGATTTGCGACTGTAGCTAACTCCATATGGGTATCGGTCCGCCCCCGGACAAGGAGCGGACCGATTTAGTTCCGGCGCTGTCCGAAGATCAGCGGCAGCGCACGTTGTTGCGGTTGCCGCGATCGATCGCCTGGCCGCCGGCGGCACCCGCTGCGCCGCCGAGGATCGCGCCGAGCAGGCCCGACCCGCCCGGGCGCAGCGCGGTGCCGATCACGCCACCGGCGATGCCGCCGACGATCAGGCCGGTGGTGCCGTCGTTGCGGCGGCAATAATAGCGGCCGTCCTGCCCGACATAGACCCGATCGTTGTTCGCCAGACGACGTTCTCGATACCGGCGGTCGTCGCGATAATAGCGCGAGGCATCATAGCCGTTATATGCCGGATCGGGACGATCCCAGTCGTAGCGGCTGTAGCCCGCATCGGCATAGCGCGGACCGCCCATGCCGTAATCGTTGCAACCGGTGAGCAAGGTGGCGGCGGCGACGCAGCCGAGGGTGAGCGCACGCATGACGACATGTCCTTCGCTTGATATCGATCAAGTCGGAATGCGGGGGGCGGACGTAGGTTCCGAAATTATACGGTGAACCAGGTTTGCCGCTGCACCTACCAGCGCCCGCCGGCCGCCTCGATCGCGGCCAGCAGCGCGCGTTTGCTGTCGGTACGGTTACCCCCGGCGTTGCGCGGCAGTTCGGGATTGCCGAGCGCGGCGCGGCGGCGCGCGAGGTTCGCAGCGAAGGTCGCGTGATCGATCGTCGGGCCGGACCAGTCGTCACGGCCTGAACTGTACGTCTTCGATACCATAATCACCCGCGCTTTCTTCCCGCACCCTGCGGTCAAGATAGGCCCGATCGAGGTCGGGATGAAGATGAAACAGCAACCGCGCCTGTTCGATGCGATCCGGCGCGGTCCCCGAGGCGTACTGCCCCATACGGTCGGCGATCAGATCCTCGACGCCGAGAATGGCGAAGGTCGCACCGGGAGCGACGTTTTCGATCAGGGGAATACGGTCGCGATGAACCATTCCGTCCAGCGGCGTGCTGCCGACGATCTCGAAGCCAAGGCTCAATTCCGGATGGACCCAGCCGCGCGTCGAGACCCCCGCTCCGCTCGGGCGGACGAAACCGTGGTCGCGCATTACCGCTTCCAGTTCGGATTGCACGGGTGAACACAGGTCGAAGTCGCCCGTCGCCACCGCGCTGCCGGACCAATATTCCACCGCCGCCCCGCCGACGAGAATCGGTCGGGGCTGGCCGGTTTCGCGCAATGCTTCGCTGATGGCGGCGAACATCCGCAACGCCGCCTCGAACGAAGCGCGCCAGACGCTCACTCCGCCGCCTGCGCCCTCGGGGTCAGCAGCGGCTTCAGATACCGCCCGGTAAAGCTGCCCTCGACCGCCGCGACCTTTTCCGGCGTCCCCTCGGCAACCACGCGGCCGCCCTTCACGCCGCCTTCCGGCCCCATGTCCAATATCCAGTCGGCGGTCTTGATGACGTCGAGATTGTGCTCGATCACCACCACCGTATTGCCCTGTTCGACCAGCTGGTGGAGCACCTCCAGCAGCTTGCGCACGTCCTCGAAATGCAGCCCCGTCGTCGGTTCATCGAGGATGTAGAGCGTGTTGCCGGTCGCCCGCCGCGCCAGTTCCTTGGCCAGCTTCACGCGCTGCGCCTCGCCGCCCGACAGCGTCGTCGCCTGCTGCCCGACCTTGACATAGCCGAGGCCCACTTCGGCCAGCATCGCCATCTTGTCGCGGATCGGCGGCACCGCCTTGAAGAACTCGACCGCGTCCTCAACCGTCATGTCGAGCACGTCGGCAATGCTCATCCCCTTGAACTTCACCTCCAGCGTTTCGCGATTATAGCGCGCGCCGTGGCACACGTCGCACTCGACATAGACGTCGGGCAGGAAGTGCATCTCGATCTTGAGCACGCCGTCGCCCTGGCACGCCTCGCACCGGCCGCCCTTGACGTTGAAGCTGAACCGGCCGGGCTTGTAGCCGCGCGCCTGCGCTTCGGGCAGGCCGGCGAACCAGTCGCGGATCTGGGTGAAGGCGCCGGTATAGGTCGCCGGGTTCGACCGCGGGGTGCGGCCGATCGGCGACTGGTCGATGTCGATGACCTTGTCGAGATGCTGGAGGCCGGTGATCTTGTCATGCTTGCCCTGCACGATCCGCGCGCCGTTCAGCGTGCGGGCGGCGGCGGCATAGAGCGTGTCGATGGTGAAGCTCGACTTGCCCGATCCCGACACGCCGGTGATGCAGGTGAAGGTGCCGAGCGGCAGCGACGCGGTGACGCCGGTCAGGTTGTTGGCGGTGGCATTGTGCACCGTCAGCTTCTTGCCGTTGCCCTTGCGGCGCTTGTCGGGCAGCGGCACCGACCGCGTGCCGTTCAGGTAGTCGGCGGTGACCGACCCCTTGGCCTTCAATATCTGCTTCAGCGTCCCCTTGGCGACCACCTCCCCGCCATGGACGCCCGCGCCCGGTCCCATGTCGATGACGTAATCGGCGGTGCGGATCGCATCCTCGTCATGTTCTACCACCAGCACGGTGTTGCCGAGGTCGCGCAACCGGCGCAGCGTCGCCAGCAGCATGTCGTTGTCGCGCTGGTGCAGCCCGATCGACGGTTCGTCGAGCACGTACAGCACGCCCGACAGCCCGCTGCCGATCTGCGAGGCGAGGCGGATGCGCTGCGACTCCCCGCCCGACAGCGTGCCCGACGTCCGGTCGAGGTTCAGATAGTCGAGCCCGACATTGTTCAGGAACCCCAGACGTTCGACGATCTCCTTCAGGATCGACTGCGCGATCGCCTTTTGCTGGTCGTTGAAATGGTCGGGCAGCGACTGGAAGAAGCGCAGCGCGTCGACCACCGACAGATGCGTGGCATAGGCGATGTCCTGCATCGCCACCTTCACCGCCAGCGCCTCGGGCTTCAGCCGCGCGCCGTGGCAGGTCTCGCACGGCTGCGAGGCCTGATACTTCGCCAGTTCCTCGCGCATCCACGCGCTCTCGGTCGACAGCATCCGCCGGTTGAGGTTGCCGAGCACACCCTCGAACGGCTTCTTGACGTCGTACGACTTGCGGCCATCGATGAAAGTCAGCGTCACCGGCTTGCCGCCGGTGCCGTGCAGGATCACCCGCTGCGCATCCTCGGGCAGATCCTTCCACGCCGTGTCGAGCGAGAAGTCATAGGCTTTGGACAGGCTGCCCAGCACCTGCATGTAATAGGGTGAGGGCGGGTTGGACTTCGCCCACGGCACCACCGCGCCCTTCTTGATCGACAGTTCGTGGTTGGGGACGATCAAGTCCTCGTCGAACTCCAGCCGTTCGCCCAGCCCATCGCACGCCGGACACGCGCCCTGCGGCGCGTTGAAGCTGAACAGGCGCGGTTCGATCTCGCTGATCGTGAAGCCGCTCACGGGACAGGCGAATTTCTCCGAAAACACGATGCGGTTGTCGGGAATGCCGGCGCCCTTCAGCTTGCCGGTCTGCGGCGCGGCTTCGGTCGCGCGGTCGCCCTGTTCGCTGGGGATCGGCGGGTTGGTCGACTGCGCCTCGGCAACCGTCGTGTCGAGCAGGTCGACATAGGCGAGGCCGTCAGCCAGCTTCAGCGCGGTTTCGAAACTCTCGGCCAGCCGGGTGGCGACCTCCGGGTTCACCACCAGGCGATCGACCACGACCTCGATATCCTGCTTGAACTTCTTGTCGAGCGCCGGCGCATCTTCAATCAGGTGCACCTCGCCATTCACCCGCACCCGCTGGAACCCGGCCTTCTGCCACTCGGCCAGTTCCTTGCGATACTCGCCCTTGCGCCCGCGCACCACCGGCGCCAGCAGCAGCAGCCGCGTCCCTTCGGGCAGCGTCAGCACGCGGTCGACCATCTGGCTGACGGTCTGCGCGCTGATCGGCAGGCCGGTGGCGGGAGAGAAGGGCACGCCGACCCGCGCCCATAGCAGCCGCATATAGTCGTAGATTTCGGTAACCGTCGCGACGGTCGAGCGCGGGTTGCGCGACGTCGTCTTCTGCTCGATCGAGATCGCCGGGCTCAGCCCCTCGATATGCTCGACGTTCGGCTTCTGCATCAGTTCGAGGAACTGCCGCGCATAGGCCGACAGCGACTCGACATAGCGCCGCTGCCCTTCGGCATAGATCGTGTCGAAGGCGAGGCTGGACTTGCCCGAACCCGACAGGCCGGTGATGACCGTCAGCGTATCGCGCGGGATGTCGATATCGACGCCCTTGAGGTTGTGCTCCCGCGCACCGCGGACGGAGATATGGGTCAGGCTCATGCGGTCCGTTCTATCTTCGTTCTTCTGGATTGGCTAGACGCTGACATGGGGTCGCCCGACCGCCGTTGCGAGGGGGCTTTCCCGCGCCAGTCGAGCGAGCGGCGGTTGAGGTCGGCCATATCGGCCTCGCCCGCGATCGCCGCGTCGCCCAAAGCGATGGCGCGAGCCAGCGCCGCCGGATCGGCATGGGCATAGGCCGGGCGTCCCGCGACATGGTCGTACCACACCCCGCCAAACGCATTGTCGAGCAGGATGCGCTGGAAACAATGATCGGCTACGACCGGCCAGCGTCGCTCCCGCGCCACGTCCGGCAGTTCGCGCCGCGTCAGGCCCAGCCAGCGTGCGGCGAGCGCGTCCCGCGCGCTCATGCCGGCAAGCGCACCTGCAACCGCCGCCAGCGCGCCTCGACGAAGCTGAACGCGCCGAACGCGATGAAGCCGATGCCGATCGCGGTCAGCAACAACTGACCGCCCGCCTGTCGCTGCAACAGCGCCATGCCGCTCGCCATGCCGCCGGCCGCGTCCGCATCCGCCGCCCATGCCGCGCCGACGAACAGCACCGCGATCGCCGCGAATACCGCCGCACGGGCGCCATAGCCGATGCGACCCATGGTGCAGACATAGCCGGGCACCGGCGTACCCCCGGACAGGGTGCGGGCGAACTCGCCGGTCCATGCCTTCTTCGCCTGCTGCGCCGCCGCCGCCAGCAGCGCGATGGCGACCAGCGCCACCAGCAACTGCCCGCCCGGCTGGTCGAGCATCCACGCCGTCCAGTCCTGCGCGCTGTCCTCGCCGCCGACCCGGCCGGTCGCCCGCGCGCTGTGCATCGTCAGCCGCGCGGCGGTCCACGCCAGCACGACATGGGCGATACCGCTGACCGCATGGCCGGCGCGGCGGAACGCCCCCTTCGCATCGCGGCCCTGTGCTTCGGGATCGAACAGCGCCTCGGTCAGCCGCCACAGCGCATAGCCCGCCAGCCCAGCCGCCATCGCCGCCAGCAGCCATTCGCCGAACGGCTCGTCGGCGAGGCTGGCGATCGCCCCCTGGTTGTCGCCCGCCTTGCCGCCGCGCAACGCCGCGTCGATCGCGAACCACCCGACGATGCAATAGACGATGCCGCGGGCGGCGAATCCCAGACGGGCGAGCAGGGTAGCGCCGGTGCGCGTCGACATGGGGGCAAGGCTTTCAAAGTCGTTTCGCGGTCCCAACAGCCCGGGGCGACGCGCGGTTCCGGCGATTGCGGCGGGCATGGCGTGATGGCATCCTGCCGTACAGGGCAACGAGGGGCAGGCGATGCGGACGATGATGTTGGCAGCATTGGTGGCGGGGCAGTCGGGGGATGTGCCTCCGCTGCAACCCGCGGCACCATGGGGCGTGGACTATGCCGACAGCCTGTGTACGCTCAGCCGGACCTATGGCGATGCCGCGACGCCGATCACGCTCGCCTTCCAGCCGGATTTCTTCGGTCAGGGGCTGAAGGCGTTCGCCATGGGCACGCGCAGGCAACTGGGTGGACAGGGTGCGGCCAACGTCACGCTGGCGATCCCCGGGCGCGATCAGCCGATCAGGACGACCGGCACGCGGTTCCACCTGCCGACCGGCGATCGCGCGGTCCTGCAATACATCCTGTCGCGCGACGTTTTCGAATCGCTCGTCGACGCGCCGACAGCCACGATCGATACGTCGAACGGTCCGCCGGTCACGGTCGTGCTGTCGCTGAGCAGGCCCGCCGTCGCGGCGCTGCGGCGCTGCGAAACCGATCTTCTGGCGAAATCCGGCTATGATCCTGCCAAGGTCGCGCGGGTCGTCACGCCGCCAGGTTCCAATCCCGGAAGTTGGCTCACCGACCGGGACTATCCCGAGGCAGCCCGCAAGGCGAAGCAGTCGGGGAAGGTGTTTGTCGGCATGACCGTCGCCGCCGACGGAAAGGTGACTGACTGCCGGATACTCCAATCGTCCGGTGCGGCCTCGCTCGATCAGGCGACCTGCCCCATCCTGTTCGAACGCGCGCGCTTCCGCCCCGGCCTCGATGCCGACGGCAAGCCGGTCGAGTCCTACAAGAGTCTGACCTTCACCTGGAGCCTGCCGCGCTGATCCACGCGGCCCTACCGCCCGAACGGCAGCAGCGCCTCGTACACGTCCAGCGGCGGCTTGTCCTTGACCGCCACCCCCTGTCGCAGCAGGAACGCATGGCGCACGATCTCCGCCTGCTGCTCGATGCCATAGGCGTCGAACGGCTTGCCGGGCACGATGGCGTAGCGATAGGTGCACAGCGGATGCCGCATCAGCGGCAGCCAGTATCGCCCGCGATGCTGCGTCTGGTGGATGTGCATCATCTCGTGCAGGAACAGCGCCGCCAGATCGCGGCCGGCCGATGCGAAATCGTCGCGGTACAGCGTGCCCTTCGGGTGGAAGTGGATGCACCCGGTCGGCGCCATCGCGACCTGTTTCGGCTGGAAGAACGCCCATTTCGCGTTGGCGATCCGCGCCCGTCCGTAATCGATCGTGTCGCCGAACATGGTGCGGGCAAGGTCGGTTTCGGGACGGGTGAGCGGCCGGCGCATCGCCGACAGATGGTGGCGGGGGCCGCGTCCGTAAAGGACGTGGCCCCCGCCTGCGATCAGAAACGGTAACCGATCGCGAACTGCAGGATCGGATAGACCTTCACCTTGTCGATATCCGACTGCAGCGAACGGCGCTCGATCTCCAGGTCCTGCTGGAACGTCGCATTGGCGCGCGCCGTGCCGGTCGCGGTGAAGGTGTCGAGCTTCATCGCGCCCTGGAACAGCGCGCCCGCCTCGAACCCGAACATGAATCCGCGCTGGTTCTTCCCCGACCAGCCGAGCGTCAGCGCGGGGGAGATCTTGTTCGGCTCGGCACGACCGTTCAGCGTGCCGATCTGCGCGGCGGTATAGTCGTTGTTGCCGAGCGTGGCCGCGCCATTGGGCGTCGCCGACACCACCACGGCGTTGCGATTGATCCGCGCGCCGCCCGACAGGCGGAAATTTCCGCCGAAGGGATAGACGTCGACCATGCCGCCGAACGACTTCAGCTTGATGCTGCCGTCATAATCGGCATCGTCGGATTCGAACGACCCGCTGACATTCAGGAAGTTGGCGCTGCCCCGGATGCCGACATGGTCCGAAAAGCGGAAGCCGACCTCCGGTCCGATGCCGAGCGATCCCGCGCTGAGCGCCACCGACACCGTCGACGACGGATCGGCATCGGCCGGACCGGTCTGCGCGGCGGCAGGCAGGGCGAAGAGGCAGGCACCGGCGATGGCGCCGGCCAGGATGATACGCATAATGTCCCCCCGAAAAATTCGATCATGCGGCACGTGCTGGCTGACCAGCGGCACCGCACGCGGGGAATGCCGCCGACCGGGGGCGTCGGGCATCGTCCAAATGGGGTATGTCGCCCGGTGCGGCGATCCGCTAGGCTCCGACACGGCGACATTGCGCATCGGGTGTCTCCGGGGGGACGCGATGGACGACACCGACATTGTCGACCGGTTCAGGCGCGCGGCGTTCGGCATGGACGACTGGCACGGCGCGCTGGGCACGCTTGCCGACGCGACGCAGGCGTCGGTGGTCCACCTGTCCGGCCTCGACCCGAACGGGGCGGTCGCGTTCAACATGATCCGCGGGGCGACGCCCGACATGTTCGATGTTTTCGTAGCCGAAGGCGGGTTCGACGGAGCCCGCAATCCGCGGACGCGGGTCGCGACCGGCGGAACGATGTTGCGCACGGTCGTCGACGAGGAATTGATGACCGAGCGCGAACGCAGGGCGCTGCCGATCTTCGACAATCTGTTCGAACGTGCCGGGGCGTCCCGCTCCGCGCTGACGCGGCTCGACATTCCCGGGGTTCATGCGACGGTCGCCGTCATGCGCGCCCGATCCTTCGCCGATTGCGGCGGGCGGGAGCGGCGCCTGCTCGACGCGATCGCGCCCGCGCTGTCGGGAATCGTGACGCAGGCGATCCAGCTTGGAAACCGGCAGGACCATGTGATGCAGTCGACGGCCGAATCGCTGGAACGGTCGGTCCTGCTGCTCGACGGGATGCGGCGCATCGTGCTGACGTCGCAATCGGCCGACCATTGGCTGGGACGTGACGGTCCGCTGACCGTACGGACGGGGCAGGTCCGCGCCCGCGACGCGGCCAGCGAAGCCGCGTTCGCGACGGCGATCGCCGCCGTGCTCGACCCGGACCAGTCGCTATATCCCGGGCGAAAGGTCGTGCTGCGGTCGCCCCCGACGACCGATCTGCGCGACGGCGCGCGCATGGTCGTGACCGTCAGCGCGGTGCCGCGCAGTCCGTCGGGGCCGCTCGGCCGGGCGCGGGTGATGGTCAGCGGCCGGACGAAGACGGTGGCGTCTGCCGAGCTCTATGCCACGATGTTCGACCTGACCCCGGCGGAGGCACAGGTCGCGGTTCTGGTGGCGCAGGGGCACCACCCGGCCGCCATCGCCATGGCGCGCCATTGCAGCGTGCTGACGGTCCGCACCCAGATCAAGGCGCTGTTCGACAAGACCGATACCAACCGGCAGGGCGCGCTGGTCGCCTGCCTCCATGCGGTCGGCTGACGACCGCCCGCCGATCAGGGTGGCGGATCGCCCGCGCCGACCAGCCTCGCATCGATGGTGACGTCCTTTCCCCCTTCGAAGCGGAAGGTCAGCGGGATGGTGCCGCCGGGCCGCAGATCGCCTTTCAGGCCGAACAGCATGACGTGCGCGCCACCCGGTTTCAGCGCGATCCGGTCGGTCCCGTCGAAGGACATGCGCGGCAGGGGGCGCATCGACGCCATGCCGCCATGACCGGCCATGCTCTCGTGCAGTTCGCTGCGCTCCGCCGCCGGGGTCGCAACGCCGGTCAGCGCCGGCGCCGTCGAACCGCGCGATACCGTGGCATAGGCCGCGGCCGGGCGTCCGGGTACGGCGGGCAGGCGGATCCACGCATCGTCGACCTGTGGCGGGTTCCGGCATCCCGTCAGCGCCACCGCCGCCGCCGCCAGCGTCATCCACCGTGTCTTCACGCCCACGCTCCCATTCCGATACGGTTCCCTATGCCGCGCATAATCTTGCGGCAAGCCGAACCCTGCCTATATCCGCCGTCGTAACGACCCGCCCGTGCCTCCCCAGGCCGGCGGGTGAGGCATTCATTTCAACCCGGGGGCCAATGAGGGACCATGGCTAAAGTAATCGGTATCGATCTGGGCACGACGAACAGCTGCGTCGCGGTGATGGAGGGCGGTAGCCCCAAGGTCATCGAGAACGCCGAAGGCGCGCGGACCACGCCGTCGATCGTCGCTTTCGCCAAGGATGGCGAGCGTCTGATCGGCCAGCCGGCCAAGCGTCAGGCAGTGACGAACGGCGACAACACGATCTTCGCGGTGAAGCGCCTGATCGGCCGCCGCTTCGACGATCCGGTCACCAAGAAGGACACCGAACTGGTTCCCTACACCATCGCACGCGGCCCGAACGGCGATGCGTGGGTGAAGGCGGGCGGCGAGGAATATTCGCCGTCGCAGATCAGCGCGTTCATCCTGCAGAAGATGAAAGAAACGGCGGAGTCGTATCTCGGCGAAACCGTGACGCAGGCGGTCATCACCGTGCCGGCGTACTTCAACGATGCCCAGCGTCAGGCGACTAAGGACGCCGGCAAGATCGCCGGTCTCGAAGTGCTGCGCATCATCAACGAACCGACGGCGGCGGCGCTCGCCTACGGCCTCGACAAGGACAACAACAAGACCATCGCGGTCTATGACCTTGGCGGCGGCACCTTCGACATCTCGGTGCTTGAAATCGGCGACGGCGTGTTCGAGGTGAAGTCGACCAACGGCGACACCTTCCTCGGCGGCGAGGACTTCGATGCGAAGATCGTGCAGTTCCTTGCCGACGAGTTCAAGAAGGCTGAAGGCATCGACCTGACCAAGGACAAGCTGGCGCTTCAGCGGCTGAAGGAAGCCGCCGAAAAGGCAAAGATCGAGCTGTCCTCGACCCAGACGACCGACGTCAACCTGCCGTTCATCACCGCCGATGCGACCGGCCCGAAGCACTTGGTCAAGTCGATCACCCGCGCCGATCTGGAGCGGCTGGTCGAGGATCTGGTGAAGCGGACGCTGGAGCCGTGCAAGAAGGCGCTGGCCGATGCCGGCGTGCAGGCGAGCGCGATCGACGAAGTCGTGCTGGTCGGCGGCATGACGCGCATGCCGCGCGTCCGCGAAGTCGTGAAGCAGTTCTTTGGCAAGGAACCGCACACCGGCGTGAACCCCGACGAGGTCGTGGCGATCGGTGCCGCGATTCAGGCGGGCGTGCTGCAGGGTGACGTGAAGGACGTGCTGCTGCTCGACGTGACCCCGCTGTCGCTGGGTATCGAGACGCTGGGCGGTATCATGACCCGCATGATCGATCGCAACACCACCATCCCGACCAAGAAGTCGCAGGTCTATTCGACCGCCGACGACAATCAGGGGGCGGTGACGATCCGCGTGTTCCAGGGCGAACGCGAAATGGCGTCGGACAACAAGATGCTGGGCCAGTTCGACCTCGTCGGCATTCCCCCCGCGCCGCGCGGCGTGCCGCAGATCGAGGTCACGTTCGACATCGACGCCAACGGCATCGTCAACGTGTCGGCCAAGGACAAGGGCACCGGCAAGGAACAGCAGATCCGTATCCAGGCGTCGGGCGGCCTGTCGGACGGCGATATCGACCAGATGGTCCGTGACGCCGAGCAGTTCGCCGAGGAGGACAAGAAGCGTCGTGCCGGCGCCGAGGCGAAGAACAACGCCGAATCGCTGATCCACACGACCGAGCGCCAGCTTGCCGACAACGGCGACAAGGTCGACGCGTCGCTCAAGGCGGAGATCGAGGCCGCGGTCGCCGAGACCAAGGCGGCGGTCGAGAGCGGCGATGCCGATCGCATGACCGAAAAGAGCACCGCGCTGGCACAGGTCGCCATGAAGCTCGGCCAGGCGATCTACGAAAAGCAGCAGCAGGCCGAAGCCTCGCCCGCTGCCGATACCGGCGAAGCGAAGAAGGCCGACGACGACGTGGTCGACGCCGAATTCTCGGAAGTCGACGACAGCCGCAAGGCGTAACCTACTGCTCCCTCTCCCCTTCAGGGGAGAGGGCCGGGGAGAGGGGGCGTCGTGTGACTGCCCCTCTCCCAACCCTCTCCCCGCCGGCGGGGAGAGGGCTTTTGGGGTTCTCGAATGACCACCGAAGTCGATTTCTACGAACTGCTCGAATGCGAGCGCACCGCGGATGCGGGGACGATCAAGTCGGCCTATCGCAAGCTCGCGATCAGATACCACCCCGACAAGAATGCCGGATGCAGGGATTCCGAGGCGAAGTTCAAGGCGATCAACGAAGCCTATGACTGCCTGAAAGACCCGCAGAAGCGTGCCGCCTATGACCGCTACGGCCATGCCGCCTTCCGCCAGGGCGCGGGTGGGGCGGGTGCCGGCGCGCAGGATTTCGGCGGCTTTTCCGATATCTTCGAAAGCGTCTTCGGCGAATTCATGGGCGGCGGCCGGCAGGGCGGCCGCGCCGGTCCGCGTCGCGGCGCCGACCTGCGCTACGACATGGAAGTGTCGCTGGAGGAGGCCTATCACGGCCACCAGACCGAAATCACCGTCGACGTTTCGACCAGCTGCGGTCCGTGCGGCGGCAGCGGCGCGTCGCCGGGCACCAAGGCGCGGACGTGTCAGACCTGCGCCGGTCACGGCAAGGTCCGCGCGCAGCAGGGCTTCTTCGTCGTCGAACGCGCCTGCCCCACCTGTCACGGCGCGGGACAGGTCATCAGCGACCCGTGCCCGGTGTGCAACGGCGAAGGCCGCGTCGACCAGACCAGGACGTTGCAGGTCAACGTGCCCCCCGGCGTCGACGAAGGCACGCGCATCCGCCTGACCGGCGAGGGCGAGGCGGGCGCACGGGGAGCACCCGCGGGCGACCTCTACATCTTCCTCCACGTGAAGCGCCACGCGCTGTTCGAGCGCGAAGGGACCGCGCTGCACGCCCGCGCGCCGATCAGTTTCACGACCGCGGCGCTCGGCGGTGTGATCGAGATTCCCGGCCTCGACGGGCAGAAGCACAGCATCCGCGTGCCCGCCGGCATCCAGTCGGGCAAGGAACTGCGCCAGCGCGGTGCCGGCATGCCGGTGCTGCAAGGGCGCGGGCATGGCGACATGGTCATCCATATCGAGGTCGAAACCCCGACCCGCCTGTCGGCGCGGCAGAAGGAACTGCTCGAAGCGTTTCGCGAGACCGAGACCGGTGAGGAATGCCCCGAATCGATGGGCTTCTTCAGCCGTCTGAAGACCGCGCTCGGGGGATAAGGATTGAAGCAGGCGTCATCCCGGCGAAGGCTGGGATCTCCCGGTTACAGCACGCTGCGGGAGCCGCAGGAGACCCCAGCCTTCGCCGGGGTGACGTTTCCATACAGACGGATCAAGCTACAGGAGCGGCCTCGAACCATTCGTCTCCCAGCGAAGGCCGGGCTCCATGGACGGCACGCCGTCGCGACGCCATCGCGGGGCTCCCGACACAATGGAACCCGGTCTGCGCCGGGAGGACGCGAGCCGCCGTAGCAAGCGAACGGAGCCGACCATGACCACCTGCTGGCGCCCCGCCGTCCCCGCCGACGCCGCCGCCATCGCCGACCTCGCCCGCGCCGAACTGGGCGACTATGGCGAAGCGGCCGATCTCTATGCCGAACGCATCGCACTGGCGCCCGACGGCTGCTTCGTGCTGGCCGATGGCGTGGCGATCGTCGGCCATTGCATCAGCCACCCATGGCGCCGCCTCGCGCCCCCGGCGATGCACGCGCGGCTCGGTGCGATCCCCGCCGGCGTCGACTGCTGGTACCTCCACGACGTCGTCGTCGCGCCGGCGGGGCGGGGGACGAAGGCGGTCGAACGCCTCCTCCCGATCCTCGCCGACACCGCCGCCGCCCACGGCATCGCCACCCTCGCACTGATCGCGGTCGGCGGGGCCGACGCCTATTGGGCGCGGCAGGGCTTCGTCGCGGCGGCCGGCGGCGCGCTCGGCTTCGGCAAGGACGCGGTCTATATGGAGCGGCCGGTCGCCGCCTGACGCCCGGACCGGCCGACTATCGCGACGCCGCGCCCCGTGCGGCGGGCGCTTCCCCCGCCCAGTCCAGTCGCAGCACCCCGCCGGCCGCGCCCGGCGTCGCGCGGCCGCCGCGATCGGCGATCCCGGCGGCGACGGCGCTGCGTTGCGCCGCGCTCCCGCCGTCGACGCTCACCGGCGCCTCGCGCCGCTGCGATGCCCATGCCGCGACGGTCAGCGCGGCGTCGTCGACCACCCCCGCCACCACCGGGATGGCGGGCAACGCCGCTTCCGCCGGCGGGGCGAGCGCCACCGTCCAGTCGGGCAGGGCGCGTGCCGCCCGCGCCTCGATCGCGCGATACCCGCCCATCGGCAGACCGGGCAGCACCGCCGCCGTGGCGGTCAGCGCCTGCGTGCCCGTATCGGACCGGATCGTCGCCGGGGCGATCCCCGCGATCAGCGCAAGGTCGGCCATCGCGCGTTGCCGGCGTTCGGCATTGCCCGATCCCGACGCGCTGTTGGCACGCGCGATCTGCGCCGCCTCCACGCTGGCATCGTCGGGCAGGACGTTCAACTGGTCGACATGCACGTCGATCGGCCGCGACAGCCGTTGTCGCAGGTCCGCCGCCAGCAGGCGGTCGGCATCGCGCTTCATCTCCGGCGTCAGGATGACCGCACGGATGCGGATCGGTTTCGCCGCGAAATCGATGTCGAGCTGCCCCAGCCGCGATGCATCGGGGAACCGTGCCGAGATCGTCTCGCGCACCTGCCGCTGCGCCACCGCTTCGAACGCGATCTGGCGCAGCGCCGCGCCCAGCGGCACCGACAACAGGCCCAGCGCGACGACGAACAGCACCAGCTGCCACCCCGTATGCTGCGGCGACAGATGGCTGCCGAAACCATAGACGCGCGCGACCAGCGCCGCGGTCAGCGCGATGGTGATGGCGTTGGTCAGGAACAGCAGCAGCGATCCGGCGAACACCGTCCAGTTGAACGTCGCGATTCCGAACCCCACCACCACCAGCGGCGGCATCAGCGCGATGGCGATGGCGACGCCGACCACCGTGCCGCCCCGGCCGCGGATCAGCGCATAGGCGCCGGCGACCGCCGACAGCAGCGCGACCAGCAGGTCGAACAGCGTCGGGCGCGTGCGGCCGGCGATCTCGCTGGTGATCGTCTGGATCGGCGACAGCGCGACGCAGACGACCGACAGCGCCACCGCGATCAGCGCCCCGACCAGCAGCGCGGTCGCCGCCCGGCGGATTTCGCGCGTATCGACGGTCGCGATGCCGAACCCCAGTCCGATGATCGGCATCATCAGCGGCGACAGCAGCATCGCGCCGATCAGCACCGCGACCGACGGCATCAGCAGCCCGAGCAGGGAAATCGCCGCCGAGATGACGATCAGGAACGCATACCGCCCGCTCCACCCCGAATCCTCGGCGATCTGGCGCAGCACCGCATCGTGATCGACGCCACCCACTGCCCAGATCGACCACCAGCGATGCACCCGGCCCCGCTTGGGCGCCTCCGTTGCGGCCATAGGCTAGCTTTCCTGTTCACTGTCGCGATCGGCCGCAGCCGTGCCGAAGAGGGGCCCCCGCCGGAATCGAACCCGGCGGGGCAAGGACGTCACGCCTGTCCGAACACCCGGGCAAAGATCGTGTCGACATGCTTGTAGTGATAGCCGAGGTCGAACCGGCTCTCGATTTCCTCGGCCGACAGTGCGGCGGCGACGTCCGGATCGGCCTTGAGCAGTTCGAGCAGCGACAGCGCGCCGTCCGATTCCCACACCTTCATCGCGTTGCGCTGGACCCAGCGGTACGAATCCTCGCGGCTCGCCCCGGCCTGGGTCAGCGCCAGCAGCACGCGCTGCGAATGGACGAGGCCGCCCATCTTGTTGAGGTTCTTCTCCATCCGCGCCGGATAGACGACCAGCTTGTCGATCACCCCGGTCAGCCGGGCGAGCGCGAAGTCGAGCGTGATCGTCGCGTCCGGACCGATATAGCGCTCGACCGAGGAATGGCTGATGTCGCGCTCGTGCCACAGCGCGACATTCTCCAGCGCCGGGGTGACGTAACCGCGCACCATGCGGGCAAGGCCGGTCAGGTTCTCGGTCAGCACCGGGTTGCGCTTGTGCGGCATCGCCGACGAACCCTTCTGCCCGGGCGAGAAATATTCCTCGGCCTCCAGCACCTCGGTGCGTTGCAGGTGGCGGATCTCGGTCGCCAGCCGCTCGATCGACCCGGCGATCACGCCCAGCGTCGCGAAATACATCGCGTGGCGGTCGCGCGGGATGACCTGCGTCGATACCGGCTCGACGGTGAGGCCCATCTTCCGCGCGACATGTTCCTCGACGCGCGGGTCGATATTGGCGAAGGTCCCGACCGCGCCCGAGATCGCGCAGGTCGCCACTTCGGCGCGCGCGTTCTTCAGGCGCGTGCGGCAGCGGTCGAACTCGGCATAGGCCTGCGCCAGCTTCAATCCGAACGTCACCGGCTCGGCATGGATGCCGTGGCTGCGCCCGATCGTCGGGGTCAGCTTGTGTTCGCGCGCGCGGCGTTCGATGACGTCCAGCAGCTTGTCGAGATCGGCGAGCAAGATGTCCGATGCCCGCGCCAGCTGTACCGCCAGACAGGTGTCGAGCACGTCGGAACTGGTCATCCCCTGATGCAGGAAGCGCGCTTCCGGCCCGGTCCGTTCCGACACATGCGTCAGGAACGCGATGACGTCGTGCTTCGTCTCCGCCTCGATCGCGTCGATCCTGTCGACGTCGAAGTCGGCGTCGTTCATCGCCCAGATCTTCTCGGCGGCGTCCCTGGGCACCACGCCCAGCTCGGCCAGCGCGTCGGTCGCATGCGCCTCGATCTCGAACCAGATGCGGAATCGGGCCTGGGGCTGCCACAGCGCGGACATTTCGGGACGGGAATAGCGCGGAATCATGGAATGCCTTTCGGAAACGGACGAACGGTTTGCCGCGCACTAGCAACAAGTCGCGGATGAATCGAGCCTGTCGTGCGATAGAATAGTAGCGAACAGGGGTTCAATCGAAACCGAAACGACCTAAGTTGGTTGGGTCATCGCAGCGCCGCTTCGGAGTTCTTTCGAAACGGCCGCATGAAGAACCGAACCAATCCGTAAGGAGAAATTCGATGATGAAGCGTATTCTTCTCGCCAGTGCCATGGTTGTTTCTGCTCCGGCGTTCGCCCAGGATGCAGCGCCGGCACAGACGACTGCCCCGGCGGCGCAGGCCGCACCGGCAACTCCGCAGGCCGCACCGGCTGATCCCTCGATCGCCGCGACTCAGGCGGCACCCGCGACGCAGCCCGACCCCGCGACGCAGACCGCGCAGACCACCGCCGAGGCCGGCCAGCCGGCCAGCGGCACGCAGATTGCGCAGATCGTCGAGGCCGAATTCCCGAAATACGACAAGGACGGGAAGGGCCAGCTGAACGAGAAGCAGTTCGGCGAATGGATGGTCGCGCTGCGCTCGGCGAGCGAACCCGGCGTGACCGCCGACAAGCCCGAGGTGAAGAGCTGGATCAAGCAGGCCTTCGCCCAGGCGGACAAGGACAAGTCGAGGGCGGTGACGAAGGCGGAGCTTACCAGCTTCCTGACCGCCAGCGCCTGAACCGCGCCCTGAGCTGATATCGATGCGACCGCCGGGAGCGATCCCGGCGGTCGTTTTCGTGCGGGCGGGCTGATCTACGGCACAGCAACCACCACCCCGCACACGTCACCCCGGCGGAGGCTGGGGTCTCCCACGGCTCTTTCGATCCGTTCGCCGCGGGCTCAGGAAGAAGGTTGGTTCACGCGAAGGCGCGGAGACGCGGAGGAAGTTCGTCCGTGGCGCCGTCCCCCGCGCAGCGGTCGTCCGTTCTGCTGGCAAGCTGGCAAAACGTCTCCCGATCGCGAACCGCTCGCCCGGTGCGCACCTCCTCCCCGTCTCCGCGCCTCCGCGTGAACCGACCTTCTACTTCCCCGCCAGCAGCCGCGCCGGATTGCCCACAACGGTCGCCCCCGCCGGCACGTCGCGCGTCACGACCGCGCCCGCGCCGATCAGCGCGTCGTCGCCCACGGTAACGCCGGGCAACAGGATCGCCCCGCCGCCGATCCAGACGTTCCGGCCGATCGTCACCGCCCGCCCGAATTCCAGCATCTGCGCCCGCACCGCCGGGTCGCGCGGATGGTCGGCGGACAGGATCTGCACGCCCGGCCCGATCTGCGTCTTGTCCCCGATCGTCACGGCGCACACGTCGAGGATGACGCAGCCATAGTTCAGGAACACGTCGTCGCCGACGGTGATGTTGTAGCCATAGTCGATGTGGAACGGCGGGCGGATCGTCACGTTGGCGCCGACCGTCCCCAGCCCCTCGCGCAGCAGCGCCGCGCGCGCATCGGCGGCCATCGCGATCGACGCATTGTAGCGGTCCATCCACGCCGCCGCCCGCGCCACGTCGGCGACCAGCTCCGCATCGCCGGCATGGTACAGCTCGCCCGCGATCATCTTTTCTTTTTCGGTGCGCATCAGATCATTCCCTGGGCGCGCAGGCTCGTATGCCCCTTCGCGCCGATGATGAGGTGGTCGTGGACGGTGATGCCCAGCGGCTTGCCCGCCGCGGCGATGGTGCGGGTCAGGTCGATATCCGCCCGGCTGGGGCTGTGGTCGCCGCTCGGATGGTTGTGGACGAGGATCAGCGCCGCCGACCCCAGGTCCAGCGCGCGGCGGATCACCTCGCGGGTATAGATCGGCGCCTCGTCGATCGTCCCCTCCGCCACCAGCTCGTCGCGGATCAGCAGGTTGCGGCTGTTCAGGTGCAGCACGCGGATGCGCTCGACCGCCTGATGCGCCATGTCGGCATGGAGATAGTCGAGCAGCGCCTGCCAGTTCGACAGCACCGGCCGGGCGATCACCTGCGCCTGCAACATCCGCGTCGCGGCTTCCTGCGCGATGCGGATCGCCGCGACCGCGCCGTCGCCCATGCCCGCCACCTTGCCCAGCGCCAGCGGCTGCGCGGTCAGCAACCCGCCGATCCCGCCGAACTCGTGCAGCAGCGTCTTGGCCAGCGGCTTGGTGTCGCGCCGCAGGATCGCCAGCCCCAGCAGATACTCGACCAGCTCGTGATCCAGCAGCGCCTCCCCGCCATGCGCCAGCAACCGCCCGCGCAGGCGCGCACGATGGCCGGTACCGTCGGTCTCGGGGGTCGTCATGGCCGTGACGTAGCGGATCGGGACGCGGAGGGCGAGGGGGCGTTCGCAATCAGAAAGCGGTACGCCGGGCAGGAATATCGGCAACCGGGCGAACTCTACCCTCGAACGAACGCCGCTGTCCTACACGTCCCGACCATGCCATGCCGTCCATCGCTCTTTCCCGCCGTCGATCCGCCGCCTTGGGCACAAGCGCGGCACACGCTCCGCGCACAATGCGCACGAGTGTGACTTTCGTGACCTTTGGCCCGCCGAACCCTGATCCGCCGCAAACTTCCGTTGCGCTGCCGGAACCGTTTCGCGCGTCTGGCGCTTGACCCCGGCGGCCGGAGCCGCGACGAACGGGACGGAACAGCGGAGTGAAGGGTCTGGGCGGTGACGACGAGCAGGCGGTGGAGGCCGTGGCGTCGCCGCGTCGCCGTGGCCGCAAGCGACGGCGCTTTGCGCAGGTGCTGCTGGTCGTCTGCGGCATCGTGCTGCTGGTCGCCGCGCTGCTATGGACGCAGCGCCGGCCGATCGCCGACAACGTCGTCCGCCGCGAACTGGAAAAGCGCGGCGTCGCCGCGCGCTACCGGGTCGCGGAGATCGGGCTGGGGCGGCAGCGGCTGGTCGATGTCGTGCTCGGCGATCCGCGCACGCCCGATCTTGTCGCCGACTGGATCGAGGTCGATACCAGCGTCTCGCTGAACGGGGCGAGGGTCACCGGCGCCCGCGTCGGACAGGCGCGGCTGCGCGCGACGCTGCGCCCCGACGGCACCGTGTCGTTCGGGCAGATCGACCGCCTGTTGCCGCCGCCTTCGGGCAAGCCGTTCGCACTGCCCGACTTCACCGTGGCGGTGGAGGACGGTCGCATCCGCCTCGCCACCCCCTACGGGATGATCGGCGCGAAGCTGGCCGGGCAGGGCAATCTGGCGGACGGCTTCACCGGACAACTGGCGGCGGTGTCCGAACGGCTGGCGCTGAACGGCTGCGCGATCGACCGGCTGGCCGCCAACCTGTCGCTGCGCACCGCGACCGCCGGTCCGTCGCTTACCGGCCCGGTCCGTGCGCGGGCGGCGGCGTGCGGCGAGGTGCGGGTCGCGGCACCGGTGATCGATGCCGACGTCCGTCTCACCCCCGGCTTCGATCGCTGGCAGGGGAAGGCGCGGATCGATGCTGAACGGATCGCCGCGCCGCAGGCACAGGTCGCGGGGGTCGCCGGCACGATCGGGTTCGACGGCAGCGCCCGCGGGACGACCGGCACGCTCGACCTCGCCTCGCAGGCGTTCGTCCTGCCGCAACTGACCGGCGAAGGGCTGTCGATCGCCGGACGCTATGCCGTCGGCGGCGTGCCCGCGTTCGAAGGCCGCGTTGGCGCGCGCGGCAGCCGCCTCGACCCCGCCACCATCGCCCGGATCGCGCGGATCGGGGACGGCGCGGCCGGCACTCCCGTCGCGCCGCTCGCCGCCGCCGCGACCGCCGCGGCGGCCCGTGCCGCGCGGCGGTTCGACGTGACCGCCGACATCGCCGCGCGCCCGCTGGCCGCGCGCATCGACCGGCTGGCCTTCGTCGCTGCCAGCGGCGCGCGCGCGACGCTGCGCGACGGTCCGGTCCGCTGGGTGTCGGGCAAGGGCGTGACGCTGAACGGCACGCTGGCGACGGGCGGCGGCGGGTTGCCGGCGGCCAGCGTGCGGCTGGCACAGGCGGCGCCCGGCGCGCCGGTCACCGGCACCGCGACGATACAGCCCTATGCGGCCGGGGACGCCCGCCTCGCGCTCGCCCCGGTCCGCTTCCGCACCGCCGCCGACGGCACGACCGCGATCCAGACCCGCGCCGAACTGTCGGGACCGTTCAGCGGCGGGCGGGTCGACCGCCTCGCGCTGCCGATCGACGCGCGCTGGGACGGCGGCGGGCGGCTGCTGGTGAATACGGGTTGCGTGCCTGTCGCCTTCGACCGCCTGCGCGTGTCGGCGCTGACGCTCGATCCCGCGCGGCTGCGGCTGTGCGCGGTCGACGGGGCAATGGTCCGGCTGGCGAACGGGCGGATCGGCGGCGGGGTCGCGATCGGCGCGACGCGGTTGCAGGGGACGCTCGGCGGCACCCCGGTCACGCTTGCGGCGGCGAACGGCCGTTTCGCGCTGAACGATCTCGGCTTCACGCTCTGCGAGGTGAAGACCCGGCTCGGCAGTCCGGAGCGGGTCAGCGTCCTCGACCTCGGCACGCTGACCGGTCGCATCGCGGGCAGCGCGGTCGCCGGCGCCTTTGCGCAGGGGCAGGGGCAGATCGGCAACGTGCCCCTGCTGATCCGCGAGGCGGCGGGCGACTGGCGGCTGGCCGGCGGGGTGCTGTCGCTCGACGGCGACGTCGGCGTGCGCGACGCCGATGCCGAACCCCGGTTCGAACCGCTGCGCAGCGACGATTTCAGGCTGACGCTCAGCGGCAACGACATCCGCGCCGGCGGTACGCTGCGGCATCCGGCAAAGGGCGTGAAGGTCAGCGACGTGACCATCGTCCACGACCTCGCCACTGGCCGCGGCAATGCGGTGCTGGCGGTGCCGGGCATCACCTTCGGCGACGGGCTTCAGCCCAACGAACTGACCCGCCTGACACTGGGCGTGGTGGCCGATGTGAAGGGCACCGTATCGGGTCGCGGCGACATCGCGTGGAGCCCCGACGGCGTCACCAGCACCGGCACCTTCCGCACTGCCGGCACCGACCTCGCCGCCGCCTTCGGCCCGGTGAGCGGGCTGGCGGGCGAGATCCGCTTCACCGACCTGCTCGGCCTCGTCACCGCACCGGGACAGGTCGCGACCATCGCCGAGGTCAATCCGGGCATCGCCGTTACCGACGGCGTCGTCCGCTATCGCCTGATCGAACGGATGCGGGTGCAGATCGACGGTGGCCGCTGGCCGCTGGGCGGGGGTGAGATGGTGCTGGAACCGACGATCCTCGACTTCGCGGAGGATCGCGAACGCCGCATGACCTTCCGCGTGACCGGCGTCGACGGCGGGCTGTTCCTGCAACAGTTCCAGTTCGACAACCTCAACGCCTCGGGCGTGTTCGACGGCGTGCTGCCGATGATCTTCGACGCCAATGGCGGCCGGATCGAAGGGGGCAAGCTGCAGTCGCGCGGCCCGGGCAACCTGTCCTATGTCGGCGAGGTGTCGAAGGAGGATGTCGGCTTCTGGGGCAATCTGGCGTTCCAGGCGCTCAAGTCGATGGACTATCGCCGCCTGTCGATCGAGATGGACGGCCCGCTGGCGGGCGAGATGCTGACCGCGATCCGCTTCGCCGGGGTCAGCCAGGGGAAGGGGACGTACAGCAACTTCCTGATCCGTCGCCTCGCGAAGCTGCCGCTGGTGTTCAACGTCCGGATCAGGGCGCCCTTCCGCCAGCTGATCGACTCGGTGCAGAATTACTACGATCCGAAGCGGCTGATCGAACGCAACCTGCCCGCGTTGCAGGCCGAACAGCGCCGCCGCGAACAGGGCTTGCCACCCGCACCGCTCGACACCACCATTCAGCCCTCCGAAAGCGAGACCGTGCCATGACCGACACCGTGACGATGTTCAGAGCCTTTATGATCGGCGGCACCGCATGTCTCGCGGCCGGGTGCGTCAACGTGGCGGCGCCCGACAAGCCGATCGTCATCAATCTGAACATCAACATCACGCAGGAAGTGGTGTATCGTCTCGACGGCGAGGCGAAGACCCTCATCCAGGACAATCCAGGGATATTCTGACCATGCATGCTTTCGTCAAATACGGCCTTGCCGTTGCCGCCTTCGTCGCGGTGGCCGGGATTGCCGGCACCGCATGGGCGCAGCGCGATCCCGCCTATCAGGCGGCGCGCGCCGCGGGGCAGATCGGCGAGCAGCCCGACGGCTATCTCGGCGTCGTCGGCAGTGGCAGCGCCGATTTGCGCGCGATGGTCGCCGACCTGAACATCAAGCGCAAGGCCGCCTATACCCGCGGCGCACAGGCCGGCGCGACCGTCGAACAGTTTGCGTTCGTGAGCGGCTGCAACCTGATCGCGCAGACCAGGCCGGGGGAGAAGTACAAGACGCCGGGCGGCAGCTGGGAAACCCGCGGTGGCGGTGCGCCGGAACGTGATCCGCGCTGCGTGTGAGGGATTGAAAAAAGGCGCATCATGCGCTATCTCGATAATGCGGTATCTGATTTCAGGGATACATCTCCAGGCCCCGGTCGTGCCAGCGACCGGGGCCTTCTACTTTACGGGGCCGGCTGCCAGGCCGACCCCGTCCCGCCGCTACTTCGAGCGGGCGACCTCGATGATTTTCAGCACCAAGGTCGCGAAAGCCACCATCAGCATAGTTACGCCGATGATGACGGTTGCGGTATCGTTATCCAGTTCAATCACCTCCTTCGCGGCCGATGTGTCGACCGCGGGACCGATGTCGCGCGAATCCCGGTCGGTGAAAGTCGGCGGCAATGGTAGAGTTCGTCTCTACCATTGCCACGCCCTTCGTTCATCCTCCGGAAAGCTTTCCGCGCGAACGCTGCGGTTGACTCGAAACCGTCACCTTCCTAAAGCGCGCCTGCCTTGGCGGGCTCGCCATCCGGCGCATATCCGGCCCGACCGATAGGTCGTGGAGGGGATGATGGCGGAGAACGAGCCCGGACTAGACCCCTTGCCCGAAGATGCCCGGATCACCTCGCTCGATGAGCGATTGCGACGGGCGAAGACGGACGAGGCGATCCGGACCGGCCAGGCGCGCGACGAAGCGGGGGAGAAAAACTACCGCCTCGGCAATCGCGTGCTGGCTGAACTGATCGGCGGGATGGTCGGGGGGGCGGTGATCGGGGGAACCCTCGACTATCTGCTCGGCACCTCGCCATGGCTCCTGCTCGTGCTGCTGTTCCTCGGGATCGTCAGTGCGTTCAGGAATATCATCAGGATTTCGAACCGGCGTCCGGACTGATCAGTCCTCGGGCGCCTTGGCATATCGGGGCGAAGCGACGTGGCGCAGGCAGGCAAGATCGATCCGATGCACCAGTTCGAGGTGCAGACGATCTTCAACATTCCCCTGGGCGATCACGTCCTGCCGTTCACCAATTCGGCGCTGTGGATGATCGTCGCGGCGGCCGCGCTGTTCGTGTTCATGATCGGCGGCATGAAGCAGCAGCAGGTGCCCGGTCGCTGGCAGATGGCGGTCGAGGGCTTTACCGGCTTCATCGACAAGCTGCTCGCCGCGAACATCGGGCATGAAGGGCGCAAGTACCTGCCCTATGTCTTCTCGCTGTTCATGTTCATCCTGTTCGCCAACGTCGTCGGCCTGCTGCCCTTCGGCCTGGTCGGGCTGCACCCGTTCACCGTCACCAGCCACTTCACGGTGACCGGCGTCCTCGCCATCGCCAGCTTCTCGATCGTGCTGGTCGTCGGCCTGTTCAAGCACGGCCTGCGGTTCTTCAGCCTGTTCGCGCCGAAGGGCACGCCGATCCCGGTGCTGCTGCTGGTCGCACCGATCGAGTTCGTGTCGTTCATGGTCCGCCCGTTCAGTCTCGCGCTGCGACTGTTCGTGGCGATGACCGCGGGCCACATCCTGTTGAAGGTGCTGGCGGGCTTCATCATCAATTCGACCGCGACCGGTGCCGGCATCGGCGTGCTGGTCAGCGTGCCCAGCTTCGCGCTGATGGTCGGCGTGTCGGCCCTCGAAATGCTGGTCGCCGGCGTGCAGGCATATGTCTTCGCGCTGCTGACCTCGCTCTACATCAACGATGCCGTGCACCTGCACGACCATCACTGATCCCAACCAACATACAGATTTTTCCAAGGGAGTTTTCGACATGGAAGCAGACGCCATCAAGTTCCTCGGCGCCGGTCTCGCAGCCATCGGTGCCGGCCTCGCCGCACTCGGCGTGGGCAACGTCTTCGCCGCTTTCCTGCAGGGCGCGCTGCGCAACCCGTCGGCCGCTGCCGGCCAGCAGGGCAACATGTTCATCGGCTTCGCCGCCGCCGAACTTCTCGGCCTGCTGGCGTTCGTCGTCGCCGTGCTGCTGATCTTCGTCGCGTAACAGCGTGACGCCCGGCGCGGGGTTTGCCCGCGCCGGATCTCCGGCCCCTTGCGGGCCGGTTTCGGCCGGGCGATGGCGCCCGGTCGACCAGACCAATACGGGACGTTTCATGCCGCAAATCGAGCAGCTCGCCGCGACCTGGGGGTCGCAGGTCTTCTGGCTGGTGCTGACCTTCGGCATCGTGTTCCTCGTCGTGGGCCTCGGCATGGTGCCCAGGGTGCAGGGCACGGTCGACAAGCGCGACCAGGGCATCGCCGCCGACCTCGCCGCCGCCGATCGCGCGCGCGCAGAGGCCGACGCGACCGAAGCGGCATGGCGCACCCGCGAAAACGCCAGCCGCGAAGCCGCGCAGAAGCTGCTTGCCGAAGCCCGTGCCAAGGGTGCGGCGGCGACCGCCGAACGGCTGGCCGCCGCCAATGCCGAGGTGCAGGCGCGCGTCGCGCAAGCCGGAGCCGACATCGCCGAGCAGCGCAGCGCCGCGCTCGGTCAGATCGAACAGGTCGCCGCCGAAGCCGCGCAGGCGATCGTCGCCCGCGTGTCGGGCGTGCAGGTCAGCGAACAGGACGCGCAGGGCGCGGTGAAGGCGGTGCTCCATGGCTAATCCCAACGTCGCCCAGCATGGTAGCCCCACGTTGAACGAAGCGATTCACGAAGAGGGCCTGCCCCGCACCGGTGGCGATGCCGTCGGCAGCGAGCATGGCAGCGTGACCGGCGCCAACCATCCCGATCCGACCGCGCTGGGCCTCGACGGCACCGCATGGGTCAGCGCGGCGATGCTGATCTTCCTGATCGTGCTGGTCGTGAAGGGCGTTCCCGCCGTGATCGGTCGCCTGCTCGACGGACAGATCGCCGCGATCCGTACCCGCCTCGACGAAGCGCGCACGCTGCGTGCCGAGGCCGAGGCGCTGCGCGACGAATATACCGCAAAGATCGCCGGGATCGAGGCGCAGGCCGCCGAGATGGTCGCCCATGCCGAAGCCGAGGCGCAGGGCCTGCTGGCCAAGGCCGAGGCCGACGCCGCCGACCTGACCCAGCGCCGCGCGAAGATGGCGACCGACAAGATCGCCGCCGCCGAACGCGCCGCTATCGCCGAGGTCCGCGCGACCGCCGCCGATGCCGCCGCCAAGGCCGCCGGCGCGCTGATCTCCACGCACCTGACCGGCGATGCCGATCGCGCGCTGGTCGACCGCACCATCGCCGGGCTGGGTGGCAACCGGCTGAACTGATGGCGTCGCACCGGACCCCGCGGTTTCAGCTGACGCGGCTGACCCAATGGTCCGGTCGCGAACCGCGGCGGCTGTTCTGGCCGTGGGTTGCCTGTGTCATGGTCTTGAACATGATCGCGGGGATGGCTGCGGGCGTGCCGATGGTCTTCGGCATCGTACGCAACATGGCGGCGTTCGCTGCCGCCCACCCCGATCGGGCCACGGTCACCTCTGGACCGGGCCAGTATTCCGTGCAGATCGACGGGCCGGTTCCGCCCGAACTGATGCTGGAGCCGATGCGCGGGTTCATGCCCGTCGTCGCGATCGTCGCGCTGCTGTCGGTCCTGCTGCTCGCGGCGGCGGTCGTGCGGCGATTGCACGATTCGGGGCGTCGAGGCTGGTGGGGGCTGCTGCCGCTGCCATTTCTCGCCACCGGTTTGATCGCGATGATCGTCGTGTTCGGCCGCGTCGGCTTCTCGCCGGCCGAGCCGGATGTCGTACCGTTCGTCGTGCTGTTCCTGAACAACATCCTGTACCTTGCGGCGCTCGCCCTCCTAGTCGTGCAGCTGTGCCGGCCGAGCGACCCCGGACCCAACCGGTTCGGTCCGCCGCTGGACTGACGTTTCGCACGGCCTCTTTCGGGTTTCCGGCCGTGCCCTTCCCGTTCCGAGCCCGCAAATGGAGAAAGCGATATGGCATGGGCCATTCTCGCGGTTGCGGTCGTGTGTGAAATCATCTGGGCGCTCAGCCTGAAATGGGCGGCGGGGCAGGGGACGCTGCTCGCCTCCACCGTGCCGATCACCCTGTCGTTCGTGAACATGGGACTGCTGGCGCTGGCGATGCGCGGCATTCCCGCCGGTACCGCCTATGCGGTGTGGACCGGGCTGGGTGCGGTCGGCGTCATCATCGGCGGCGCGGTGCTGTTCGGCGAACGGATCGCGCCGCTGCAGGCCGGGTTCATGGTGCTGATCGTGGTCGGCGTCGTCGGCACGAAGCTGTTTGCGCAGGCGTGATCGCGCCGCCGCCGCCACGATGCGGGCAGATGACGGCGAAGCGCCGTGGCGGCGGCACGCGCCACCGGCCGACGGACGCGCGCCGCTTGGCGAGGGCGGGACGGGGCGCTAAGTCCTGCATGGGCACCATGCCCATGGAGAGTTCCCTGTGAAATTCCTGATGACTGCCATGCTGATCGCGACCCCGGTCGCCGTTGTCGCCCAGACCGCACCGACCTCCGCCCCCGCTCCGGCGCCGGCCGCCGCCAGGCTGACCATCGACAGCAGCATCGAGACGATCGCCGCGAATCCGAAGGGCAAGGCGATCCTCGATGCCAACTTCCCCGGCATGGTCGCGCACGAATCCTATGCGATGTTCAAGGGCATGAGCCTGAAGCAGGTGCAGCCCTATGCCAATGGCCGCATCACCGACGAACAGGTCGCGAAGGTTGCGGCCGAACTGGCCAAGCTGAACTGACATGGTGCGCGTCGGCCTGATCGGGTTCGGCCTGGCCGGCGCGTCGTTCCACGCGCCGCTGATCGCGGGCGTCGAGGGGATGGAACTGGCGGCGATCGCCACGTCGCGCCCGACCGATCGCTTTCCTCAGGCGGTGCGCCATGCCGATCCGGCGGCGCTGATCGCCGACGACGGTCTCGACCTGATCGTCATTGCCACTCCCAATAACAGCCACGCCCCGCTGGCGCAGGCGGCGCTGGCCGCCGGACGGCATGTCGTCGTCGACAAGCCGCTCGCCATCGACGATGCCGATGCGGTCGCGCTGGTGCAGCTGGCACGCGGCACCGGACGGCTGCTCAGCGTGTTCCACAACCGTCGCTGGGACAGCGACTTCCTGACCGTCGAGCGCCTGCTGCGCGAGGAGGCGCTGGGTGAGGTGCTGCTGGCCGAGTTCCGTTGGGACCGGTTCCGCCCGGCGATCAAGCCCGGCTGGCGCGAGGAGGGCGGCCCGGGTAGCGGGCTGCTTAACGACCTCGGCCCGCATATGATCGATCAGGCGATCCGCCTGTTCGGCATGCCCGACGCGGTCGCGGGCGATGTGCTGACGCAGCGTCCGGCTGCGGGCGTCGACGACTATTTCGAGATCGTGCTGCGCTATGGCGATCGCCGCGTGACGATCGGCTCGGCCTCGCTGGTCGCCGCGCCGCGCCCCCGCTTCGCGCTACACGGGACGAAGGGCAGCTTCGTCAAATACGGCATCGACCCGCAGGAAGCGGTGCTGCGCGCCGGCGGCATGCCGACTGACAACGGCTATGGCATCGAACTCGACAGCGCGTGGGGGCTGCTGACCGACGCAGAGGGCAATGCCCGTCCGGTCCGGTCGGAGGCCGGCAACTGGCGCGGCTATTACCGCGCGATGCGCGACGCCATCCGCGGCGGGGGCGAGGTGCCGGTCGATCCGGCCGATGCGGTGCGGGGCTTGCGGATCATCGCGGCGGCGCGGGCGGGGTAGCTCTTTTCCGTTTGGCCGCAGACGTCATCCCAGCGCAGGCTGGGATATTCCCCGGTTCTTTCCGCGTCCTTGCAACGGGAATGCCCCAGCCTGCGCTGGGGCGACGTCTGCGGCGGGGTGCGATCGCTTTGCACCGACTGGCGCAACCGCCCGGCACGTCCTAAATCGGCGGCAATGTCGGAAACCCCCAACGCCCCCAATCGCTTCCACGAGGACAAGGCCAGCTTCACCGTGCGCGGGTCGGATGCGCCGGACATCGACGCCGGGGTCGCCGCGATCCGCAACGTGCTGGCGACGCTGCCCGTGCGCCCGGGCGTCTACCGGATGCAGGATGCGCGCGGCGAGGTGCTGTATGTCGGCAAGGCGCGCGCGCTCAAGAACCGCGTGGCGAACTATACGCAGGTCACCCGCCTGACCAGGCGGTTGCAGCGGATGGTGTCGCAGACCCGGTCGATGACGATCGTCACCACCAACAACGAGGCGGAGGCGCTGCTGCTCGAAGCGCAGCTCATCAAACGCTATCGTCCGCCCTACAACGTGTTGCTGCGCGACGATAAGTCGTTCCCGTTCATCCTGCTGCGCGCCGATCACGACTTTCCGCGCATCCAGAAGCATCGCGGCGCCCGCCGGGCGAAGGGCAATTATTATGGCCCCTTCGCCAGTGCCGGGTCGGTGACGCAGACGCTGAACGCGCTGCAGAAGCTGTTCCTGCTGCGCTCGTGCACCGACGGCTTCTTCAAGACGCGCGACCGGCCGTGCCTGCTGTACCAGATCAAGCGCTGTTCGGCCCCGTGCGTGGGGCGCATCGATCAGGACGCCTATGCCGAGCTGATTGCCGACGCGAAGGATTTTCTCGGCGGCAAGTCGACCAGGGTGCAGGCGAAGCTGGGCGTGCAGATGCAGGCGGCGGCGGAGCGACAGGACTTCGAACTCGCCGCCGTGCTGCGCGACCGGCTGAAGGCGCTGACATTCATCCAAGGCAGTCAGGCGATCAACGCCGATGGCGTCGGCGACGCCGACATCTTCGCCATGGCCGCGCGCGAGGGGACGATCGGCATCCAGGCGTTCTTCATCCGCGGTGGCCAGAACTGGGGCCATCGCAGCTTCTTCCCGGCGCACACCAACGACGTGCCCGAGGACGAGGTGATGTCGGCATTCCTGATGCAGTTCTACGAAGAGGTCCCGCCGCCGCGCAACGTCTTCGTCGACCGCGATCTGGCGGAAGGCGAGGTGCTGGCCGAGGCGATGGCCGAGCGCGCCGGGTTCAAGGTCGCGCTGTCGGTCCCGCAGCGCGGGGTGCGCCGCCGCCTGCTCGATCAGGCGAAGCGCAATGCCGAGGAGGCGCTGGAACGGCGCAACGCCGAATCGACGACGCAGGCCAGGCTGCTGCGCGAGGTCGCCGACCTGTTCGAGCTGGAGGGGCCGCCGAACCGGATCGAGGTGTACGACAACAGCCATATCCAGGGGACGAACGCGCTGGGCGCGATGGTCGTCGCCGGGCCGGAGGGCTTCCGCAAGGGCCAGTATCGCAAGTTCAACATCAAGCAGGCGCAGACCAACGACGACTTCGCGATGATGAAGGAGGTGCTGACCCGCCGCTTCGCCCGCGCGCAGGAGGAAAATCCCGACCGCGAGATCGACCGCGACGGCAATGGCTGGCCCGACCTCGTCCTGATCGACGGGGGCAAGGGACAGTTGAGCGCGGCGAAGGCGGTGCTGGAGGACCTCGGCATCGAGGACGTCTGCATGGTGGGGGTGGCGAAGGGCCCGCATCACGGCCGCGACGGGCGCGAGGTGTTCCACCTGATGGACGGGCGCGAACTGACGCTGCCGGTCAACTCGCCGGTGCTGTTCTATCTTCAGCGACTGCGCGACGAGGTCCACCGCTTCGTCATCGGCGCGCACCGCGACAAGCGGTCGAAGGCGATCGGCGCGAGTCCGCTCGACGACGTGCCCGGCATCGGGCCGGCACGGAAAAAGGCGCTGCTGATGCACTTCGGCACCGCCCGCGCGGTGCGCAACGCCAGTCTCGAGGATCTGCAAAAGGCGCCTGGAGTCAGCCGGGCGATGGCGCAGGGGGTCTATGACTTCTTCCACGCCCGCTGACGTCGCGCTCGACGTCGCGCTGGTCGCGCAGGCACAGGCAGCGGGGATCGACGTCGCGGCGACCTGCCACGGTGCGCTGCGTCATGCGATCGACGAGACGGCGCGGGCCGGGTTGCGTCAGGAGACGGCGGCGGCGATCGTCGAGTGGAACGACTGGGTAGGCACGCCCCCGCAACCGGACGGATAGCCCCGCGCCACGAACGTCACCCCGGCGCAGGCTGGGGTCTCCAGCGGATCCTGCTGCGTGCACTACGGGGAGATCCCAGCCTGTGCCCGGATGACGTTCGTTCAGATCGAACCGATCGGACGCAACGCCGTCAGGCCTGTCCGATCCCCCGCTGGATGAAACTGCGGATCGCGCGCCAGCGGCGCGCCTCGCCCGTGTCGCCGCGGCTCGTGGCGCAGGCGCTGTGCGATCCCGCCACCTTGGGCGCCTCGCGACCGTGCCGCGCGACGAGAAAGATGGCGTCGGTGCGGTCGATGTCGTCGATCATCCAGCCCTCCGGTAATAAAGTTACGCTCGCCAACGTGGCGTCTGCCATTCCTGTTCCAGTTGGAAAAGCCCGATTTCACGCATTTTGCGGGGGCAAATATGTTACGATACAGAAACAATATGCCGCACGTGCGAGATAGCGTGGTTAACGGCGCGTTGGTGCATGGCGTACGAATTATTCGGGCGCGACCGGTTGCGCTTCATGGGATTTTTACGCGGAATCGTGCAGGACATTGCCTATGGCGACGCCGGTCTTCCTCACCATCGACACCGAATTGATGTGGCGGCACCACGCCGCCGCCCTGCCGGCCGATACCGTTATCGCCCGATCGCTCGAACCCGCCGGGGTCGGGGTGACGTGGCAGCTCGAACGGTTGCGCGCGCATGGGCTGAAGGCATGTTTCTTCGTCGATCCGCTGCCCGCGCGGCTCTATGGCATGGGTGCCATCGCCCCGACGGTCGAGGCGATCCTGACGGCCGGGCAGGAGGTACAGCTGCACCTGCACCCCAACTGGGTAGGCGCGGCGGTCGGCGACCGGGGGCAGGCGCATGGCCGGTTCGAACTGGTCGACCTGTCGCGGCAGGAGCAGCAGGACCTGCTGGGCGAGGCGCGCGACCTGCTGCGTGCGGCGGGCGCGTCCGATCCGGTGGCGTTCCGCGCCGGCAGCTACAGCGCCGACGACGCCACGATCGATGCGCTGGCGGCGCTCGGCTTCGCCTATGACAGCAGTCACAATGGCGCGCACCATCCATGGCCCAGCGCGATCTCCCTGCCGCCCGGGCTGATCGCGCCGGTCGCGCATCGCGGGATGATCGAGCTGCCGGTCACCACCATCGCCATGCCGGGCGGCGGACGGCGGCATTTCCAGATCTGCGCGCTGTCGGCGGCGGAGATGCGCGCCGCGCTCGCCCATGCCGCCGCGAACGATCATGCGGCGGTGACGATCGTCAGCCACGGCTTCGAACTCGCCAACCGGCAGGGGACGCGCGCCAATCGCGTCCATGTCCGCCGGTTCGAGGCGCTGTGCGCGACGCTGGCCGGGCGCGCCGACGCGCTGCCTACCACCCATTTCCGCGACCGCCCGGTGCTGCGGCTGGGGCAGGACGACCGCCCGCTGCCCGCCAGTGCCGTGCGCACCCGGTGGCGACAGGTGGAACAGCTCTGGTCGAACATCGTCGAGGAACGCGCGGCGTGAGCGTCGCCGAGCGCTGGCCGCTGAAGTTCCAGATCGGCGCGCGCACGCTGTTTTCGGTCCGCCGCCGGCTGGTCCGCGTACCGCTCGAACTGCGCGACGTGCTGTCGGGCGAAGCGCCCGCGCTGCCGCCGCTGCCGCGCAGGGCGGACGGCTGGTCGGTCACCTCGTTGCCCGAACCGTTGCTGGATGCGCTCCGCCCCGAGCGCGGCATCGCCTTCGTCCGGCAACACTACACCCGCTATCACACCGACCTGACCACCGGCTTCGACGCTTGGTTCGCCGGCCTGTCGGGCAACGCCCGCTCCGGCCTGAAGCGCAAGGCGAAAAAGCTGGCCGAGGCGAACGACGGCAGCCTCGACGTCCGCACCTATCGCACCCCGGCCGAACTGGCCGAGTTCCACGGCCTTGCCCGCCGGGTCGCGGCGCGGACCTATCAGGAAAAGCTCTTGGGCGCCGGCCTGCCCGACACAACGGCGTTCCGCGCGGGCATGCAGGGCAAGGGTGCTGCGGGCGAGGCGTTCGGCTGGCTGCTGTTCGTGGGGGGCACTCCGATCGCCTATCTCTACTGCCCGATGGCGCAGGGCGACGTCCGCTACGACTATGTCGGCCACGATCCGGCATGGAGCGACTGGTCGCCGGGCAGCGTGCTGCACATGGAAGCGTTCCGTACCCTGTTCGCCGACCCCGTGGCACAGCGCTTCGACTTCACCGAGGGCGAGGGGCAGCACAAGCGCCAGTTCTCGACCGGCGGCACCCCCTGCGCCGACCTGCTGCTGCTGCGCGGGACGATCGCCAATCGGGCGACGGTGGCGGGGTTGCGCGCGTTCGATGGCGGCGTGGCACGAGTGAAGCGGGCGCGGGAGTGGCCGGTGGTCGGGCGGCTGGTGGCGCGGGTGCGGCGGGGGTAGCGCGGTCCAAAGGTCACGAAAGTCACACTCGTGCGCATTGTGCGAACTGGCCGGACGTTGCGTGCGTTCGACCGAGTAATCCACTGATTCAAACAGCCGAACGGAAGATGGCATGGCCGGGCTAGTGTAGGAAAGCCACAACCCTGAATGATCGTCATCCTCGCGCCGGCGGGGATCCATACACGCAGCGGTCGAGGATCGATCGCGAACGTTGGCGCATATGGATTCCCGCCTGCGCGGGAATGACGATAGAATTGTCCAGCAGGAAGGCGTTGCCCTTGGGCGAGGCGAACCTCTACGCGAAAGGTATTGATCGGAAAGGATTACGTTGATGATCCGACGCGTGGTGCGCATGGCCGATCGGGAATGGATAAGGGTCGGATGGGTCGGCTCGCAAACCGCGCGCCATCGGTTGCTCGCCTGCATTCCGCTGATCCTGCTCGGTCTGTCGGCGCTAGCGATCGAGTCGATCGACTATGACGGGGCTGGACTGTTGATACTGACGGGGGTCGTACTGAGCGTTTGTGCGACGCTGGCATTCGAATGGCGGCGGATGGCGGCATTGGGGAATGCAAGGCGGTCGGAACGGGTGTTTCGCGCAAGCAAACGTACATGATCGATTGCGGTTACCTCCGTTTGCGATCCCCTGCTAAACCCACCCCATGCACCTGACCACTACCGCGATCCTGCTCTCCGCGCGTCCGCACGGCGAGCATGGCGCGATCGTGCGGGCGCTGACCGAACACGCCGGCGTCCAGCCCGGTTATGTCCGCGGCGGGCGGAGTCGGGCGATCCGGCCGATCCTGCAACCCGGCAACCTGATCCGCGGCGACTGGCGGGCGCGGACCGATACGCAGTTGGCGGCGCTGACCGTCGAGCTGATCGACAGCCGTGCGCCGCTGTTCGCCGAGCCGCTGGCCGCCGCCGCGATCGACTGGATGTGCGCGCTCACAGCCTATGCGCTGCCCGAGGCGCAGCCCTATCCCCGCATCCATGCCGCGCTCGACGGACTGCTGGCGGCGATCGCGGCGGCGCCGGGCGCGCGCGACTGGGTCGGCGGGCTGGTGCGCACCGAATTGCTGATCCTGTCCGAACTGGGTTTCGGCCTGTCGCTCGACGAATGTGTCGCGACCGGTGTGGGCGAAGACCTGACCCATGTCAGCCCCAAGAGCGGCGGCGCGGTGTCGCGCGCGGCGGCGACCGGGCTCGAACACCGGCTGTTGCCGCTGCCCGCCTTCCTGACCACGGGCGGACCGGCAAGCTGGGACGCGGCGTTCGACGGGCTGGCGCTGTCGGGGCATTTCCTGTCGCGCGACCTGCTGGGGTTGCGCGGGCAGGACGTGCTGGCCGCGCGCACCCGGCTGGTCGAGCGATTGAAAAGGACGGTTGCGTGACCCGCCCGCCATGGGGCAGGAGCGCAACCGCGCAATCTTCGTGCGCGAACCATGGATGATATGATGGCTTTGATCGCGATATTGCCCGGCGACGGGATCGGACCGGAAGTGGTGGCGGCGGCGCGGCAGGTGCTGGATGCGCTGGACCTCGGCCTGACGTTCGAGGAAGCGCCGGTCGGCGGTGCCGCCTATCGCGCGCACGGCCATCCGCTGCCGCCCGCGACGCTCGATCTGGCGCAGCGTGCCGATGCAGTGCTGTTCGGTGCGGTCGGCGATCCCGAATTCGACAATGTCGCGCGCGGGCATCGCCCCGAACAGGCGATTCTCGGCCTGCGCAAGGCATTGGGCCTGTTCGCCAATCTGCGCCCGGCCAAGCTGTTCGCCGGGCTGGAGGACGCCTCGGCGCTGCGCCCCGAAGTCGCCGCCGCGATCGACATGGTGATCGTGCGCGAACTGACCGGCGACGTGTATTTCGGCGACAAGGGCCGCGGCACGACCGCCGACGGCCTGCGCGAGGGCCACGACCTGATGCGCTATGACGAGGCCGAGGTCGCGCGCATCGCCCGCGTCGCGTTCGAGACCGCCCGGACCCGCAACCACAAGCTGTGTTCGGTCGACAAGGCGAACGTGCTCGAAACGTCGCAGCTGTGGCGCGACGTGGTGATCGAGGTGTCGGCCGACTATCCCGACGTCGCGCTGACCCACATGTATGTCGACAATGCCGCGATGCAGCTGGTGCGCAACCCCGGCCAGTTCGACGTGATCGTCACCGGCAACCTGTTCGGCGACATATTGTCGGATCAGGCGAGCATGTGCGCCGGATCGATCGGCATGTTGCCTTCCGCCGCGATCAATCAGGACAGGAAGGGCCTGTACGAACCGATCCATGGTTCGGCCCCCGATATCGCGGGGCAGGGCAAGGCGAACCCGCTGGCGACGATCCTGTCGGCGGCGATGATGCTGCGCCACTCGCTGGGACAGGCCGACGCCGCCGACCGGATCGAGGCGGCGGTGACGGCGGCGCTGGTCGCCGGCCATCGCACCCCTGATCTGGGCGGCACAGCGACGACGCAGGACATGACGAACGCGGTGCTGGCGGCATTGTGATCCGCATGCGCTACCGTATCCCCGCGCAGGCGGGGATCCAGGGCCACGAACGACATCGCCTGCGGCACTGGACCCCGGCCTGCGCGGGGGTACGGTAGCGCGGACATGACTCCCCTCGAGCTCGCCATCGTCGTCCCCGTCTTTAACGAGCGCGGCAACGTGCCGCTCCTCGTCGCCGCGCTCGATGCGGCGTTGGCGGGCATTGCGTGGGAGGCGATCTTCGTCGACGACGACAGCCCCGACGGCACCGCCGACGTGGTGCGGGCGGTCGCCCGCCACGACCCGCGCATCCGCGTGCTCCACCGCATCGGCCGGCGCGGGCTGTCGACCGCCTGTATCGAGGGGATGTGCGCCACCGCCGCACCGCTCGTCGCGGTGATCGACGGCGATTTGCAGCATGACGAGGCGCTGTTGCCGCAGATGGCGGCGGCGCTGGTCGCCGACCCGAGCCTCGACCTCGTGATCGGATCGCGCTTCGTCGCGGGCGGCGGGACCGGCGCATGGGATGCCGATCGCGTCGCCAAGTCGGCACTCGCCACCCGCCTGTCGCGCCGCGTGCTGAAGGCCGATCTGTCCGACCCGATGAGCGGGTTCTTCATGATCCGGGGCGAAGCGGTGCGCGGCGTCGTGCCGCGACTGTCGGGGATCGGGTTCAAGATCCTGCTCGACATCCTCACCGCCGCGCCGCAGCCGCTGAAGTTCGTCGAGCTCCCCTATGTCTTCCGTACCCGCGCGGTGGGGGAGAGCAAGCTCGACCATGTCGTGGCGCTCGAATATCTCATCGCGCTGTACGACCGGATGTTCGGGCGGGTGGTGCCGGTGCGCTTCGTCATGTTCTCCGCGATCGGCGCGGCGGGGGCGATCGTGCATCTGCTGGCGCTGGGTGCCTGCCTCGAACTCGGCGCCGGCTTCATCGCGGCGACGATCGTCGCGACGGTGGCGGCGATGACGTTCAACTTCTTCCTCAACAACCTGCTGACCTATCGCGACCGGCGGCTGCGGGGCGCGCGGGCGCTGGTGGACGGCTGGGTGTCGTTCTGCGCGGTGTGCTCGGTCGGGGCGGTCGCCAATGTCGGCGTCGCGGCGTTCCTGTACGACGTGCGCGGCGGGGCATGGGCGCTCCCCGCGCTCGCCGGCATTGCGGTCGGCGCGGTGTGGAATTTCGCGCTGTCGTCGCGGTTTACGTGGGGGCGGTACGGGCGGAAGCGGGCGGCTTAGCTTCACGCGGAGGCGCGGACGGCGCGGAGCGGTTGCGATCGGGAGACGTCACCTTTCTGCCCATAGCGGTCAAGAGACGCTGTCGCGGCAGTCGCAACCCCTCTGCGTCCTCTGCGCCTCTGCGCGAAAATCCTGCTCTTCTCCGCGTCTTCGCGCCTTCGCGTGAACCCGAATCCTTCTACCGCCAGCTATCGAACCACATCCACCGATTGAACGCCTGCGGCCCGTCCAGCGGCGCGGCGGAGATGATCGGGTAGAAATATACGAACAGCAGCAGCGCGACCAACGCGAACCCCTCGTCCGCCCGCGCCAGCCGCCCGCGGCCCCATGCGTGGAACGCCCCGGCCAGCGCCATGCACAGCCACAGGCTCGACAGATGATAGTAATAATAGAATCCCAGCGACTTGGGGATCACCGCCCACACCGCCAGCGATCCGATCCACAGCAACGCGATGCCGGTCAGTGCCGGCACCCGTCGCCGCAGCCCCGCCCACAGGCACGCCCATACCGCGACCAGCCCGCCCCACATGATCGCCGGATTGCCCAGCAGCAGCACCCCGCGCTGCACACCATGGTCGGGTTCGTAGAAATACCAGATCGGCCGCACCAGCAGCGGCCAGCTCCACCAGCTCGACTGATAGGGGTGGGCTGCAAGGATCTGCGTCTGCCGCTCGTACATCTCGCGCTGGAACGGGACCAGCCGCGCCAGCGTCAGCGGGTCCTGCGCATAGAAGAAGGCGGGGGCGAAGGTCGCGAAATAGGTCGCGATGCTGACGCACCCGAACAGCGCCAGCGCCGGGAACAGCGCCAGCCCCGGCCAGTAGTCGCGTCCGTCGCTCTTGCCCCACACCAGCAGCAGCCCCGCGCCCGCGACATAGGGCACCGCCGCCCATTTCACCCCGACCGCCAGCCCGAACAGCACCGCCGACAGCGTCAGGCGCAGCGCCGGGCGACCGCGCATCGACCACAACAGCGCGGCGATGCCCAATGTGACGAACGCGCCCAGATACACTTCCAGCATCGCGGTGCGCGCCTCGACCAGCAACGTCTGGTTGAGCACCGCCAGCGCCGCGCCGAACGCCGACACATGCGTCCGCCGGAACAGCAATTGCAGGCACGCGAACACCCCCAGCACCGTCGCGGTCCCGGCCAGCGTCCCCATGATCCGCCAGCCCCACGGATTGTCGCCGAACAGCGCGATGCCCGCCGCGATGAACGCCTTCGCCACCAGCGGATGTTCGGTATTGACCGGATAGGCCAGCGCCAGCAGCGTCCGCGCGGCGGGCACGTAATGCACCTCGTCGAACGACAGCTTCCCCGGCCGGCCGAGCCCCCAGGTAAAGAGCAACTGCGCCACGCACGCGATCAGCAGGGCGGTGGTCCACGGGCGATCGCGCAGGCGGGAGAGCATGGGCCGGGGGTGTAGCGGATCATCGCGTCCGTGCAATCCTCCCCGGCAAGGACAGGATTGCGTGCCACCCGCCCATCACTTGCCACAATCCGTCCGTATCGGACCGGGCCATGGCTCTGATCGACACGTTTCTCGCGCGTACCGTCCGCCGCGGTACGCTAACCCTGACCCATGCCGATGGCCGGACCGTCACTTTCGGCACCCCCGACCCCGCCTTTCGCGACGTCGCGATCCGCTTCACCAAGGCCGGCGTCGCGGGTCGCATCGTCCGCCATCCGGCGCTGGGCGCGGCGGAGGCGTTCATGGACGGCGAGCTCGTGATCGACCGGGGCGACATCCGCGACCTCGTCGAGCTGCTGACCGGCAATACGCCATGGGGGCGGGGCAGTTCGCTCCGGCCTTCGCTGCCGATCCGCCTGTTCGACGCGATCCGCCACCGCATCGACCGCGTCAACATGGCCCGCCGGTCGAAGCGCAACGTCGCGCATCACTACGACCTGTCCGACCGGCTCTACGCGCTCTTCCTCGACACCGACCTGCAATATAGCTGCGCCTATTTCACCGATCCCGCGGGCGCCCTCGAACAGGCTCAGGCGGACAAGAAGGCGCATATCGCCGCCAAGCTCGCGCTGAAGCCCGGCATGCGGGTGCTCGACATCGGCTGCGGCTGGGGCGGCATGGCGCTGTACCTGCACGAAAAGACCGGTGCCGAGGTGCTGGGCGTCACCCTGTCCGAGGAACAGATCAAGGTCGCCCGCCGCCGCGCGGAGGAAGCCGGCGTGTCCGACAAGGTGAAGTTCGAACTGATCGACTATCGCCACGTCACCGGCCGGTTCGACCGGATCGTGTCGGTCGGCATGTTCGAACATGTCGGGCCGGCGCATTACGGCGCGTTCTTCCGCAAATGCCGGGAATTGTTGAGCGACGACGGTGTGATGCTGCTGCACACCATCGGCCGGATGGGCGTGCCCGGCGTCACCGACACCTTCACGACGAAATACATCTTCCCCGGCGGCTACAACCCGGCGCTGTCGGAGATCGTGCGCGGCTATGAAGGCACCAAGCTGATCGCGACCGATATCGAGGTGCTGCGCGTCCATTACGCGCTGACCATCGACCGGTGGTATGAGCGGACGGTGGCGGCGAAGGACCAGATCGTCGCGCTGTACGACGAACCCTTCTACCGCATGTGGACCTTCTACCTCGCGGGCGCCGCCGCGGCGTTCCGCCATGGCGGCATGGTCAACTACCAAGTCCAGCTCAGCCGCAACCGCCTGACCCTGCCGCTGACCCGCGATTACATGGTGGAGGAGGAACGCCGGCTGCGGGGGTGACCGGCGATCGGCGCCCCCAGCCGCCCCGCCATACCGCCGCCTTCGCGGGGGGTATGGCGGGCGACGTCCGGACCGGATGCTACTCGATCGTCACCCCGACGACCTTCCAGTCGCCGCCTTCCTGATCCAGCGTCACCGTCTCCACCTTCTCGCCGCCGGTCGCGAAGCGGGTGCGGAACTTTAGCATTTCGACGCCGGCGGGCGGGACGGGGATGTTCTCCTGCCCCAGCAAGGTGCGCGACACGACCGCGCCCAGCGGCGGACGCACGCGCTGCGACACCTCGGTCCAGACCTGTTCGCTGTTCAGCTTGCGGAACGCCGTGCCGAACCGGGCATAGCTGTCGGTCCAGCGCCCGGCATCGACCAGTTCCAGAAACCGGCGCGCCGCTTCCGCAGCGGGGGTAGCCGGGGCGGTCGTCGGCGGGGGCGGGGCCTGTACCGTAGCGGGCAGCAGGGTCAGCGCGAGCAGGCCGAGGGCGAAGGTCATGAGCATCACTCCGATCAGAACGGGCAAACGGCGACGTGCCGGTGCCGCGCCGGTCACCGGCGCCCGTTCCTGATCGTTCGCCGCGCGGCCCGCGTCGTCCCCGAACCTTGTGTCCCCCGAATTTTCGGGGGCCTCTGCATCCAGCAGCAGTCGCGCCGCCTCGCGACTGCTCGACACCGCCAGCTTGCGCCGCGCATCGCGCAACCGTTCGTTGATCGTGTGTACCGACAGCCCCAGCGTCACCGCCACCGACTTCGCATCATGCCCGCGCACGATCAGCCGCAGCGTCTGCTTTTCCTTTTCGGTCAGGGCGTCGAGGGCCGCTTTGCTCGGCAGGGTCATGGCTTCGGGCCTATGGCCGGGCGGGGAGTGCGGCCACCCCTAAAAATTTGTGACGGGAAAGGCCGTGTCCAGAAAGCCCACGGTCGCCTCCCCCCTTCAATCCTCGCCGAACCGATCCTCGACCAGCTGGCACAGCTGCCCCACCACCGCTTCCGCGCCATCGCCCGACGCGCTGATCGTGATATGGTCGCCCTTCGCGGCGCCCAGCATCATCAGTCCCATGATCGACGTGCCGGTGACGCGCGATCCGTCCTTTTCGACGTTCACCTCGATCGGCTGCCCGGCGGCCATCGTCACGAACTTGGCCGAGGCGCGCGCATGCAGCCCGCGGCGGTTGGTGATCTGGACGGTGCGCGTGACGGTCATGCCGCCGCCTCGCCCAGCACTTCGGACGCGACCGAGATATATTTGCGCCCCGCCTCGCGCGCGGCGGCCACCGCCTCGGCGACCTTCATCGCCTTGCGCGCGCCGCCCAGCCGGATCAGCATCGGCAGGTTGATGCCCGCGATGACCTCCACCCGGCCGGTCTCCATCAGCGAGATGGCGAGGTTGCTGGGCGTGCCGCCGAACAGGTCGGTCAGCACGATCACGCCCTGTCCGGTATCGACCGCGGCGATCGCCTTGGCGATGTCGGCGCGGCGTTCCTCCATATCGTCCTCGGGGCCGATGCACACCGTCTCGATCCGCTCCTGCGGACCCACGACATGCTCCATCGCCACGACGAACTCCTCGGCAAGACGGCCGTGCGTCACCAATACCAAGCCGATCATGTTCGTCGTCGTTCCCACATCCGTCATGGCGCCTGCCGTGCGCCTTCGAGCGAATCCTGCGGCGCGGAGCCGAGGTCGCGATGGTGTATCGTGGGCGAAAATCCGTTCCCGCGCAACCATGCCCCCATCCGCTCCGCGACATGGACCGAGCGGTGGCGCCCGCCGGTACAGCCGAACGCGATGGTGACATAGGATTTGCCCTCCGCCTGATAGCGGGGCAGCAGCGTCAGCAGCATCGTCTCGAACGATGCGATCGCCGCGTCGTAGGCGGGATCCGCCCGGACATAGGCGGCGACGTCGGCGTCGAGGCCGGTGCCCGGGCGCAGCACCGGGTCCCAGTGCGGATTGCGCAGGAACCGCATGTCGAGCACGATATCGGCGTTGCGCGGCACGCCGCGCGCGAACCCGAACGACAGCACCGACAGCACCGGCTCGCTGCTGCCCGGTTCGGCGAAGGTGTCGCGCGTCCATTGCGCCAGGTCGGCGCGCGAGAAATTGGTGGTGTCTAGCAGCCGGTTGGCGAAGGCGCGCAGCGGCTCCAGCACCTCGCGCTCGCTCTCGATCCCGTCGGCGGCGGTCCGGTCGAGCGCCAGCGGATGGCGCCGCCGCGTCTCGTTGTAGCGGCGCTCCAGCTCGGCCTGGCTGCTGTCGAGGAACAGCACGCTGACCCCGAAATCGGGCCGGGCGCGGATCGCCGCGACGATCTGTTCGGCGTCGAAGTCGCGGGTGCGCGTGCCGATGCCCACCGCGAGCGGCCGTTCGGCATCGGCGGGGGTCGCGGCGATCAACTGGCCGAGCAGGCGCAGCGGCAGGTTGTCGACGATGTCCCAGCCGCTGTCCTCCAGCGTCTTGAGCACCGTCGACTTGCCCGCGCCGGACATGCCGGTGACGAGCAGGATATGGGCGTGCTGCATTATCGTGCGATCCCGTCGAGCATGAGGCGGATTCGCGCCGGCGCCGATGCCTCGAGCAGCGACAGCGTATAGGCGGGCAGGGCGATGCCCGCGATCGAGTGCGTGGCCGGCTCGGGCATCCGCCCGGGTGTTCCCGCCTCGACCCACAGCGCCACGGGAACGTCGCGGCTGAACGGACGCTCGACGATGCCGATCCCGCGCACCTCGATCCGCCCGGCGATGTTGTCGGGCGGCGTCGCGTGGAGCGTGCCGTCACGGGCCGCGACGATCGTATAGTCGTCGCTGACCAGCATCGCCCCGTCGTCGATCAGCCGCAGCGTCAGGTCCGACTTGCCCGATCCGGACGGCCCGGCGATCAGCACGCCGCGCCCGTCGATCGCGACGCAGCACGCATGGATCGCGCTCACGCGCCGGCCACCGGCAGCTGCACGACGAAGCGCGCGCCTTCGCGGTGGTCCCTGCGTGATTCGGCGGCGATCATACCGCCATGCCCTTCGACGATGGTCCGGGCGATGGCAAGGCCAAGGCCCGAATGCCGTCCGAACGCCTCGTCGCCCGGCCGCACCGAATGGAAGCGACGGAACACCGCCTCGCGCTGTTCGGGGGGCACGCCGGGGCCGTCGTCGACCACCTCGACCTCGACCAGGTCGCCGTCGTTGGTCCCGGCGATCCGCACCGTGCCGCCGGGTGGCGAGAACGAGACGGCGTTGTCGATCAGGTTGGCGAACACCCGTTCCAGCCGCGCCCCCTCGCCATGGACCACCAGCACCTCGTCATGGTCGAACGTCAGCGTGACGTCCCGGGCGATCCCGCGATCGGTGCGATAGTCGACCAGCGCGGCGATCAGCGCGCCCAGGTCGACGGCCTCGAACTTCGCCCGCGCCAGCTGCGCATCGAGCCGCGACGCGTCGGAAATGTCGGTGATAAGCCGGTCGAGCCGGTGGACATCGTCCTGCACGATCGCCAGCAACTGCGCGCGCAGGTCCGGGTCCTGCACCGCGCCGAGGCCGTCGACCGCCGATCGCAGCGACGCCAGCGGGTTCTTCAGTTCGTGCGTGACGTCGGCGGCGAATGCCTCGGTCGCGTCGATCCGGCTGCGCAGCGCGCCGGTCATGTCCGACAGCGCGCGCGCCAGCATCCCGATCTCGTCGCGGCGGCTGGGCAGGCGCGGCACCACGACTTCGCGGTCGCGGCCCAGCCGCACCCGGATCGCGGCGCGCGCCAGCATCCGCATCGGCCGCACGATGGTGCGCGCAAGGAACAGCGACAGCAGCACCGACAGCAGCACCGCGACGCCGAGGACGAGGCTGAGGCGCGCGCGCTCGGTCCGCACCGTCTGCGTGATGTCGCGGGCGTTGACCGTCGCCATCAGCACCCGGTCCTCGGGCAGCGGCGCGGCGGCGGTGACCACCGGCGTCCGGTCGGGCGCGCGCCACACGCTGGCCGCGGTGCCGCCGGTGGTGCGCACCGTCACCACGTCGGGCCAGCGCAGGCCGCGCCCCGGCGCGCGTTCGCGGTACAGCGGGTCGCGTTCGTTGCCGACCACCGTGTCGATCCCGGCGTCCAGCGCGCGGGCGGCATCCTGTTGCCATCCGTCCTTGTCGGGATCGACCAGCTGGAAATTGCGTACCCCCAGCGCCCGGCTGTCGGCGACCAGCCGCCCGCGCCGGTCGTAGATGCGCAACCGCAGCCCCGACTTGCGCGCGAAATTGACCATTTCGTCGGTGCGGTCGTCGGGCGGCATCAGCGACAGCGCCTCGGCGATCAGCCGCACCTCGCGCTCCGCCTGCGCCACCCGCCCGTCGACGATCCGCGCGCGATAGCTGTCGAGATAGAAGAACCCGCCCGCCAGCAGCGCCAGCGCGAAGATGTTCACGAACAGGATGCGCGGCGTCAGCGACACGCGGCCGGACCAGCGCAGCGACAGCGCGCCTTCGTCCGCGGGCGGCGCGTCGTCGGGGAGTTCAGGGGCAGGCATCAGCGCTGGGCCCTTCCGGCGCGCAACATCCGTTCGTCCTGAGTAGCCATTGAGCTTGTCGAAAGGGCGTATCGAAGGACTGTCCGGCGGCAAGTGCTTCGATACGGGTCTTCGACAAGCTCAGCCCCTACTCAGCACGAACGGTTGGATTCTGGAAACATAGACCTATTCGTCCGCGAACCGATACCCTGCGCCATACAGCGTCTCGATCGCGTCGAATTCGCGGTCGACCTGCCGGAATTTCCGCCGCAACCGCTTGATATGGCTGTCGATCGTCCGGTCGTCGACATAGATGTCGTCCTGATAGGCGGCGTCCATCAACTGGTTGCGCGTCTTGACGATGCCCGGGCGGCTGGCCAGCGTCTCGAGGATCAGGAACTCGGTGACGGTCAGCACGACGTTCTCGCCGTTCCACGTCACCTTGTGCCGCGCCGGGTCCATCGCCAGCCGCCCGCGCTCCAGCACCGCCTGGGCCGCGGCTTCGCTGCCACCGGGCTCGCCCGCCTGCGCCGGTTCGGCCCGGCGCAGGATGGCGCGGATGCGCGCGATCAGCAGCCGTTGCGAGAACGGCTTGGCGATATAGTCGTCGGCGCCCATCGCCAGCCCCAGCGCCTCGTCCAGCTCGTCGTCCTTGCTGGTCAGGAAGATCACCGGCAACCGGCTCCGCTCGCGCAGGCGGCGCAGCAGTTCGAGCCCGTCCATGCGCGGCATCTTGATGTCGAGCACGGCCAGGTCGGGCGGGTTCTCGGCAAAGGCCTTCAACGCGACCTCGCCGTCCGAATAGACCCGCGTCACGAACCCCTCGGTCTGCAACGCGATCGAGACGGAGGTCAGGATGTTGCGGTCGTCGTCGACCAGCGCGATCGTGGCGGTCATGGGCGGAAATCCGTGTGCATCACGTCCGACGGTTACGGGAAAGGGGCGTCCCGCTCAATGCCCTGCGCCCGGGCGTGGGGGACATTCATTCTTTGGGCTGAACCTCCGCCCGACGGTCATTCCGGATCAGGACCGGGGCGACGGGAAGGGTAACGAGCGCATCCCTCGTCTCATATATATCATATAATTCGTTCGCTAACCCATTGGGCGCGCCCGCAAAACGTGCCGATGATATTGTTGTTTAACGTGTTTGACGGACTGCCTCGTCGCGCTTACAGCAACGGGAAATCGCGGGACGGGACTACCGTTCGCGAGTCGAGACCCGAGGGAGAACACAGCATGGCGATCGTGACGCCCGAACATGGCCTGTCGGCAATGGGGATCGAAACCCATGCCGACGTCCACTGGAACCTGCGCACGCCGCAGCTGGTCGAGGCGGCGGTCGCGCGCGGCGAGGGGCGTCTGGCGAAGGACGGCCCGCTGGTCGTCACCACCGGTCGCCACACCGGCCGCAGCCCGCAGGACAAGTTCATGGTCCGCGATGCCGTGACCGAGGATACGGTGTGGTGGGGGAAGACCAACCGGGCGATGACCCCGGAGCATTTCGCGACGCTCAAGGCGGATTTCCTCGCCGAGCTGGTCAACGAACCGACGCTGTTCGTGCAGGACTTGTTCGGCGGGTCGCAGCCCGAACACCGGGTGAAGGTGCGCGTCATCAACACGCTGGCATGGCACAACCTGTTCATCCGCACGATGCTGGTCCGGCCGGGGGATGGCGATCTGGCGGGCTTCGTTCCCGACTTCACGATCATCGACCTGCCCAATTTCCACGCCGATCCGACACGCCACGGCTGCCGCAGCGAAACCGTGATCGCCGTCAGCCTGACCGAGAAGCTGATCCTGATCGGCGGCACGCAATATGCCGGCGAGATGAAGAAGTCAGTGTTCGGACTGCTGAACTTCCTGCTGCCCGAAACCGGCACGATGCCGATGCACTGTTCGGCCAATATCGGGCCGAACGGCGATACCGCCGTGTTCTTCGGGCTGTCGGGCACCGGCAAGACGACGCTGTCGGCCGATGCCAGCCGCACGCTGATCGGCGACGACGAACATGGCTGGTCCGACACCGCGGTCTTCAATTTCGAAGGCGGCTGCTATGCCAAGATGATCCGCCTGTCGGCCGAGGCCGAACCGGAAATCTTCGCGACGACCAGGCGCTTCGGCACCGTTCTCGAAAACGTGGTGATGGACGCCGACACCCGTGCGCTCGATCTCGACGATCCGAGCATCGCCGAGAATTCGCGCGCCGCCTATCCGATCGAGTTCATTCCCAATGCGTCGGCCGACAATATGGGGCCGACCCCCAGCAACGTGGTGATGCTGACCGCCGACGCGTTCGGCATCCTGCCGCCGATCGCGCGGCTGACCCCCGATCAGGCGATGTATCATTTCCTGTCGGGCTACACGTCGAAGGTCGCGGGGACCGAGATCGGCGTGACCGAGCCCGAGCCGGTCTTCTCGACCTGTTTCGGCGCGCCGTTCATGCCGCGCCACCCCTCGGTCTACGGCAACCTGCTGAAAGAGCGGATCGCGAAGGGTAATGTCGATTGCTGGCTGGTCAACACCGGCTGGACCGGCGGCCAGTATGGCGAGGGGCGCCGCATGCCGATCAAGGCGACGCGCGCGCTGCTCGCCGCCGCGTTGGACGGGTCGCTGTCCGACGGAGAATTCCGCACCGATCCCAATTTCGGGTTCGAGGTGCCGGTGTCGGTGCCGGGCGTCGATGCCGCGATCCTCGACCCGCGCAGCACCTGGGCCGACGGTGCCGCCTATGACCGCACCGCCGCAAAGCTGGTCGACCTGTTCAACGCCAATTTCGCGCAGTTCGCCGATGCGGTCGACGCCGGCGTCCGCGCCGCCGCGCCTAGGACGCGCGAACTGGCTTGAGGGTAGGAGAGGAGCGCCCCCGCCACGCAAGCGGGGGCGCCGTTTCCGCCGGAGCCTTCTCCGCCGCTCCGGCGTTTCCGCGTCATGCCCCGCGATCCTGCCCATCCGCCCGCCGTGCAGCAAGCCGCGCTGACGCTGCGCGCCGGTCGCAGGCTGCGCGTGAAGGCAGAAGTCGGCGTTACGCCCGCCGGCCTGCTCTCGATCGGCGCGCTGGTATCGGCGATCCTGTTGTCGAGCGCCGCGATCGCCGTCGCCGCCCGCACGCCGCGGGACCGCAGGGGCCGCGATGTTCCTTGATTCCGGCGCGTGGCCGCCGCCCCCCGACGGCTACGAACCGCCGCGCCCGCCCGCGCGCCTGACCCGGCCGCAGGAACGCGTGATGCTCGGCAGCATCGGCCTGTTCCTGCTGGTGATGTTCATCGGCCCGCTCGCCGGATCGTCGGTGATCGCCGCGCTGGCCGCGCTGTTTTCGTGAACGTCGGCAGGAAGAAGAAACAGGGGTTCACGCGGAGGCGCGGAGACGCGGAGGAGTTTCGTCCGGCGCTGACGGTCCGCGAACGGGAGACGGCTTCCTCGGTTGCAGCGAGCGACAAGGCCGCTGGCGCGGCAGGAGGGTGAGCGCGGACGCAACTCCTCCGCGCCTCCGCGCCTCCGCGTGAACCAAATCTTCCTCTACCGAACGAACGTCCACCGATCCCCGTCCGCCCCGACGAACCGATAGCCGTCGCTGTCGAACCCCCGCATCGCGTCCACTTCGGTCACGCGGTGTTCGCACATCCACCGCGCCATCATGCCGCGCGCCCGCTTCGCATGGAAGCCGACGAAGCGCGGCCCTTCCGGCCCGTCCTCGCGGAAATCTACCTCGATCACCCGCACGCCGTCCGGCAGCCTGCCTGCCACCGCGTGCCAGTATTCCTGGCTGGCAAGGTTCAGCACCACGTCCGACCCGCTCGCCGCCACGTCCGCCGCCAACAGTGCGGCGATCCGCCCGTTCCAGAAGGCGTAGAGGTCCTTCGCCCGCCCCGGTGCCCAGCGCGTGCCCATCTCCAGCCGGTAGGGCCGGATCGCATCCAGCGGCCTGAGCAGCCCGTACAGCCCGGACAGGATGCGGACATGCGCCTGCGCAAAGTCGAACGCGGGAGCCTCCAGCGACTTCACCTCGAACCCGGCATAGACGTCGCCCGCGAACGCCCACAGCGCCGGCCGCTCGGGCGCGTCGGCGAAATCGCGATACCGCTGCGCATTAAGCTGCGCCAGCTTGGGCGAGATCCGCATCAGGCTGCCGAGCTTCGCCGCCCCCAGCCGCGCGGCCCCGCGCGCGATTTGCCCGGTCTCGTCGGGAAACCGGGGTGTGCTGGCGCGCAGGTCGGGCAGGGCGCTGTCATAGTCGAGCGTCTTGGCGGGGGACAGGATCGCGATCATCGCGCCCGCCTATCGCCCCGCGCGGAACCCGTCAAAGGGAGGGAGCCGATGCGTTCAACGCGCGTTCACCCGCCGTCGGGCAACGCAACGTTACGCGCGTGCGCTTGTGTGGCCGCGACGTTCGACCTAGATGGGCCGCGCCTGCCGGGCGCTCAGTCCAGCACCAGTTTTCGGGAGAGATCACGGCATGACGTTCGTTTCCAAGGCTGCCCTCGCCGCCATGCTCGGCCTGGGTGCAACCCTGGTCGTCACCCCGCCGGCCGATGCCCAGCGCAAGAAGAAGGAGGAGGCGGCCCCCGCCGCCCCGCAGATTCAGGTCGGCGAGGCGTTCCGCACCGCCGCGCTCGCCGCCGACGCCGCGATCAAGGCGAAGGACTTCGCCACCGCCGATCAGCAGATCGCCGCGATGCAGGCTGCGGCCACCGCCGGCAATCAGGATGAAGCCTATTTCCTCGCCCAGCTGAAGGTCTCGGCCGCGCAGGCGAAGAACGACCGTCCGGCGCTCGCCGCCGCGATCGACGAGCTGCTCGCCAGCCCCAAGCTGAAGCCCGAGGAGCGCGGCGGCCTGTACTATAACCGCGGCGTCCTCGCGCTCGACACCAAGCAGACCGACGTCGCGGTGCAGAATTTCGAACGTGCCAAGCAGGCGGGCTATGCCGAGCCGGACCTCGAACTGCGCCTCGCCAGCATCGCGATCCAGAAGGGTCAGGTCGATCAGGGCCTCGCCAGCCTCGACAAGGTCATGGCCGCGCGCAAGGCATCGGGCCAGCCGGTTCCGGCCAACTGGTACGACGTCGCCATCTCGCAGCTCTACCGGTCGAACCGTCCGGTCGAGGCGGGTCAGTGGGCGCGCCGCAAGCTGGCCGAATATCCGACGCAGGCGAACTGGCGCACCGTGCTGGCGCTGTTCCGCGACCGCGCCGACAACAAGGGCGCGACGCTGGGCAACCAGGCCCGCGTCGACGTGCTGCGCCTGATGCGCGACACCAAGTCGCTCGCTGACCAGAACGACTATCGCGACTATGTCCAGACGACGCAGGACATCGGCCTGCCCTATGAGACGGTCGCGGTGATCGACGAAGGCCGCGCCGCCGGCAAGATTCCGGCCTCGGCCAGCGTCTTCAACCAGCTGAAGACCACCGCCCAGACCCAGATCAAGAACGACGGTTCGGTCGCCGCGCTCGAAACGCGCGCCAAGGCCGGCGCAAACGGCCGTGCCGCGCTGGCCGCGGGCAACGTCTATCTGGCGACCGGCAACAATGCCAAGGCGGTCGAGCTGTTCAACCTCGCGCTGCAGAAGGGCGGCATCGACGCCGACGAAGCCAACACCCGCATCGGCATCGCCCATGCCCGTGCCGGCCAGTCGGCCGAAGCCAAGGCGGCCTTCGCCAAGGTCACCACCGGCCCGCGCGCAGAGATCGCCAGCTTCTGGACCTTCTACGTCGACAACCCCCGCGTCACCGCCTCGACCCCGGCGGTCGGCAACAACTGATCGCGGTCGGTGTGAAATGAAGCGGCCCGGACAGGCGACTGTCCGGGCCGTTCTGGTTTAGAGTTTGATCCATCCCTGTTGAAACGGGCGTCATCCCAGCGAAGGCTGGGATCTCCCGGTGGTAGCGCGCAGCAGGCGCCGATGGAGACCACAGCCTTCGCTGGGATGACGTTTCCAAACGGATGCGTCAAACGCCAGAGCGACTGAATATACCCAGATCCGTTCGGTTCGAGTAGCGATCGAGCGAAGTCGAGATGAAGCAGGTGAACATGTCCCCGGCATGTTCAGGATTGTCCGGGGGACAATCCGGCCTGCTTCATCGTATCGAGAACGGGGTTCCGCTGGGCAGGCGTTCTCGACGGACGCTTCTCGACAAGCTCGAAGCTGCTCGAACCGAACGGGGAGGAGATAGGGGACGGGAATGGTAGGAACTTTACCGTTCGTCCTGAGTAGCCGCTGAGCTTGTCGAAGCGGCGTATCGAAGGACCGTGGCGCCAAGTGCTTCGATACGGGTCTTCGACTACGCTCAGCCCCTACTCAGCACGAACGGTTTGGCTCAGTAGAACTCCGCTTCTAATCCCGTTCGGTTCGAGCAGCTTCGAGCCTGTCGAGAAGCGCCCGTCGAGAACCCGCCGTTCGGGCCCCCGCTCTCGACCACCCCGACCCGAACGGCACTCCGGAAAGCAAACCTCACTCGCCCGTAACCACCGGTATCCCCGGCAGCGCCTTCGACGTCCGTACCGTCGGCGACGTCTTGACGCTCGCGACGTTCGGCGCGGTGATAAGCTGCGTCGTCAGCATCGACTGGAACGTCTCCAGGTCCGCCGCGACGATCTTCAGGATGAAATCGATCTCGCCGTTCAGCATATGACATTCGCGCACTTCGGGGATCGTCGCGACATGCGCCTCGAACGCCGCCAGGTCGCTGCCCGCCTGGCTCTTCAGGCTGACCAGCGCGAACACCGTGATGGTGAAGCCCAGCAGCCGCGGGTCCAGCGTCGCATGATAGCCGCGGATCGCCCCCGCTTCCTCCAGCGCGCGCACCCGGCGCAGGCACGGCGGCGCGGTCAGCCCGACGCGTTCGGCCAGTTCGACGTTCGTCATTCGCCCGTCCTCCTGCAACAGCGCAAGGATTTGCCGGTCGATACGATCGAAAGCCATGGGTCGGGGTCCGTGATTGGGTACGAATGAAACCGTTGCCTACAGCATTATAAAATTACGCGGAAGCGCAATTGTCCCACATTGCGACGTGCCGAAAATGGGCAGTTCCGTATTGCGGTGCGGCACGTTAAGGATCGGGCGGACCACGGATGTGCGTGGCGACCAGGCGGGTGAGCAGTGCGCTTCGACGATACCCTCGAAACGGTTCTCGCCTCCGATTTGACGGGGGAGGGGGCACGCGCGTCGGCGTGGCGCCAGCTGGTCGACCTGATCGGTCGCGGCCGTGCGCTCCCCGATCCGCGCGCCATCGCCCTGCTCCACGACCTGCGCGACGGTGTGCCGCGCACCGTGCGCGTCGCCAGCGCCCGCGACCTCGAATATGCCCGCCCGCCCGCCGTGCTGGTCGACCTGATCGCGACCGACGTGATCGAGGCGGCGTTGCCCGTCCTGCGCAGCGCCACGCTGTCGGCCGGCGAATGGCTGGCGCTGCTCCCGCGCCTCACCCCCGCCGCGCGCGGCGTCGTGCGCAACCGGCGCGACATCGACCCCGCCGTCCAGCGCGCGCTCGACAGCTTCGGCAGCACCGACCTCGTGCTCGGCGACGATCGCGAGAGCGTGGACGCCGCGCCCGCCGACAACGCCGGCCCGGTCGAGACCCCGGCCTTCGCCGGGGTGACGCAAGTGGATGGTGGGTCGGGCGACGTTGAAGAGACGGCCGAGCCCGCGTCCACGTTCATCGATCCCGACACGACGCTCGCAACGACCGAACCCGACCAGGACCGTCACCCCAGCGAAGGCTGGGGTCTCTCGCAGCAGGCGAACGACGCCAGCCCCACAGAGACCCCAGCCTTCGCCGGGGTGACGCCTGTTGCCGATACCCCTTTGGCGGACGCTCCCGCGGCGAACGACGAACCCGAACCCGCCGACCCCGCCGGCCCGTTCAGCATCACCGATGTCATGGCCCGGATCGAGGCGTTCGAACGGACGCAGGACGTTGCCCCGCCGCCCCCGCTCGCGCGCCATGACAGCTTCCGCTTCGAAACCGACGCGACCGGCATCCTGCGCTGGGTCGACGGGGTCAGCCGCGCGCCGCTGATCGGGCTGTCGCTCGATTTCGGTGCCGCGCCCGGCCATGCCCGGTTCGACGGGATCGCCGCCGGTGCGCTGCGCCAGCGCAGCCCGTTCCGCGACGCGCGACTGGTCATCGGCGGCGACAGCGATGCGGCCGGCGAATGGTGCGTGTCGGGCGTCCCCGCCTTCGACCACGCCACCGGCCGCTTCACCGGCTATCGCGGCACCGGCCGCCGCCCGCGCCGTGACGAACGCGCCGAGCCTGCGCCCCATCGCGACGCCGGCGTCGCCCAGCTGCGCCAGCTGGTCCACGAACTGCGCACGCCCGCCGGTGCCATCGCCGGTTTCGCCGAGATGATCGAGGCGCAGCTGCTCGGCCCCGTGCCGCCGGTCTATCGCGACCGCGCCGGCGCGATCCTCGACCATTCGCGCGAACTGGTGGCGGTGATCGACGATCTCGACCTCGCCGCGCGGATCGACGGCGACGCGCTCGACCTGCGCGCCGACAGCGTGGCGTTGCGCCCGGTGTTCGACGTCATCGCCGGCGACCTCGCCTCGCTCTGCGCGCTGCGCGGCACGTTGCTGGAGATCGAGCCGACCGACCTGTCGGTCACCGGCGATCGCCGCGCGGTCGAACGGCTGCTCGCCCGCCTGCTCGCGACGCTGGTGTCGGCGGGCGAGGCCGAGGAGTCGATCTATGTCCGCATGGGGCTGGAGGGCGACGGCCATGTCGCGATCGTGCTCGACCGGCCGCAGGCGCTCGACGCATGGCCCGGCGACAGCGTGTTCGACGTCGACGACGACGAACAGGACCAGTCGCTGCTCGGCACCGGCTTCGCGCTGCGCCTCGCACGCAACCTCGCCAGCGAACTGGGCGGCACGCTCGTCTTCGGTTCCGCCACGCTGACGCTGCGCCTGCCCGCGGCGGAGGCCGAAGTCGGGCAGGCGCTCAGCCGGTGAGTCCGTTCCGGCCCGCCGACGGCCGGCCGGTCGTCTGGCGCGACGGCTTCGGCACCCGCTTCACCGTGTTCGTCGATACCGAGGAGGAGTTCGACTGGCGCGCGCCCTTCCGCCATGACGGCTGGAGCGTCGACACCGTCGCCGCGCTGCCCGCCGCGCACGCCCGCATGGCGGCGATGGGGGTGGAGAGCTGCTATCTGGTCGACTATCCGGTCGCGACCGATCCCGCCGCGATCGACGCGTTGCGCCACGTCGCCGCGCACGGCCGCGCCACCATCGGCGCGCAGCTCCACCCATGGGTCAACCCGCCGTTCGACGAGGCGCTGTCGCCGCGCAGCAGCTTTGCCGGCAACCTGCCGCCCGCGCTCGAAGCCGCCAAGCTCGACCGCCTGACCGCCGCGCTGACCGCGATCACCGGCACCGCGCCCGTCGTCTATCGTGCCGGCCGCTACGGCCTCGGCCCCAACACGCTGCGGCTGCTGGCGGCGCGCGGCTACGCCCTCGATAGCTCGATGCGCGCGCGCTACGATTACGGCGCGCAGGGCGGACCGGACTATCGCGCGATCGGCAACCACGCCTTCCGCACCGGCCCCGACGGGGCGATCCTCGAACTGCCGCTGACCACCGTCTTCACCGGCCGCCTGCGCCGCGGCGGTCAGCCGCTCTATCGCGCCGCCGGCCGGATTCCGCGCGGACGGGGCCTGCTCGCCCGCCTCGGGCTCCTCCACCGCGTCGCGCTGACGCCCGAGGACATGCCGCTGGCCGACGCACTGGAGGCGGTGCGCGTCGCGGTGGGGGAGGGGGTGCGCGTCCTCAACTTCGCCTATCACTCGCCCAGCCTCGTGCCCGGCCACACCCCCTATGTCCGCGACGCCGCCGATCTCGCCGCCTTCTGGCAGTGGTGGGATGCGGTGTTGGCGCTGCTCGACCGGCTGGGCGTCCGCCCGGCGTCGAGCGACGAACTCCTCGCCGCCGCCTGATCCTTTCGCGGTCCCTGCGCGTTGGGCGGAAAAGGGGACCCAACATGCTGACGACGCAGGATGAAATGTGGATGCGCCGCGCGATCGCCATCGCCCGGACCAAGGGCGACGACCCGTCCTGCTCGCCGCTGGGATCGATCATCGTCCGCGATGGCCGCGTGCTTTCCGCCGAACCGAACCAGACCGAGATACTGCCCGACGCCACCGCCCATGCCGAGATGATGGCAATCCGCCGCGCCTGCGAGCGCGAGCGCGACATGGAACTGCGCGGCGCCACGCTCTATTCCACGCTGCAACCCTGCGGCATGTGTACCATGGCCTCGATCTGGTCGAAGGTCGCCCGCGTCGTCTACGGCGCCGGCCGCGCCGACGTCCATGCGATGTATTTCGAGGACCGCCATATCGATACGCTGGGCTTCATCGCCGATGCCTGGCGCGATGACATCGTGATCGAGGGCGGCTGCCTGCGCGCCGAATGCGCCGCGCTGTATTACGGCCCGGACGACGACGTGCCGCAGGACGAGCAGGGGAATATCTGATCCACACCGTCACCCCGGGCTTGAGCCGGGGTCCCGCTTCTTCTTCTACTCAGCAGCGAGGCAGAAGGTCCCCCGGTCAAGTTCGGTTCGGCGCGACGGACGCACCACCATCCGTCATCCCGGCGAAGGCCGGGATCCATTGTGTCGGGTGCTGTCGACAGGAACGCCACGCAAGAAAAAGGGGCCGGAAGCGCGAAGCCTCCGACCCCTTTTCTGTAGCGGACGACGCAGAAGTAAATTCCGCGTCGCCGGTCGGGGCTCAAGCCCCGCCGGCCGGCCTCGGGCCGTGCCCTGGGGCACGGCGTCGGCGCTTACGCGCCTGCAACCTCGGCCGTGTCGACCTTGATCCCCGGGCCCATCGACGAGCTGACCGCAACCTTGCGGACATACTTGCCCTTGGCGCCCGACGGCTTGGCCTTCACCACCGCATCGACCAGTGCGTCGAAATTCTCGCGCAGGTCGGCGGCCGAGAACGACGCCTTGCCGATGCCCGAATGGATGATGCCGGCCTTTTCGACGCGATATTCCACCTGGCCGCCCTTGGCCGCCTCGACCGCGGCCGCGACGTTCATCGTGACCGTGCCCAGCTTCGGGTTCGGCATCAGGCCCTTGGGGCCCAGGATCTTGCCCAGACGACCGACGAGGCCCATCATGTCCGGGGTCGCGATGCAGCGATCGAAATCGATCTTGCCGCCCTGGATCGCGTCCATCAGGTCCTCGGCACCCACCACATCGGCACCCGCCGCGGTGGCTTCCTCGGCCTTCGCGCCGCGGGCGAACACGCCGACGCGCACGGTCTTGCCGGTGCCCTTGGGCAGCGTCACCACGCCGCGGACCATCTGGTCGGCGTGACGCGGATCGACGCCCAGGTTCAGCGCGACTTCGATCGTCTCGTCGAACTTGGCGGTCGCATGGGTGCGGGCAAGCGCGATCGCTTCATCCACACCGTACAGCTTTTCGCGATCGATCGCGGTGGCGAGGGTCTTCGCCTTCTTGGTCAGCTTGGCCACAGTCTTAACCCTCCACCACTTCGAGGCCCATCGCGCGGGCCGAACCTTCGATGATCTTCGTCGCCGCGTCGATGTCGTTGGCGTTCAGATCCTTCATCTTGATCGTGGCGATCTCGCTCAGCTGCGAACGCTTGATCTTGCCCGCGACCGACTTGCCCGGCTCCTTCGAACCCGACTTCAGGTTGATCGCCTGCTTGATGAGGTACGTCGCCGGCGGCGTCTTCGTCTCGAAGCTGAACGAACGGTCGGCATAGACGGTGATGATCGTCGGCAGCGGCGTGCCCTTGGCGATATCGCCCGACGACGTCTGCGCGTTGAACGTCTTGCAGAATTCCATGATGTTCACGCCGCGCTGACCCAGCGCCGGGCCGATCGGCGGCGACGGCTTGGCTTCGCCCGCCGGCACCTGCAGCTTGATATAGCCGGTAATCTTCTTGGCCATGTTCACTCTCTCTCAAGTTTAGCGGTTCGTGCGGCGCGGCCCTTTCGGACCGGCCTCCCGCCATGGTTTCCAAAACTGTCGTTTGGGAAGCGGCGCGCGTAGCGGAAAAGCCGCCCCCTTGCAATGTTGGATTCCGCCTGATCCGGTGGCGGCCATGCCAATGTCCAGCCCACGCCCCTATTCGCGCAAGCAGGCGCTGCAAAACGCCGCGTTCCTCGCCGAACTCGAACGCACCGGCAACGCCCGCGACGCCGCGCGCACCCTGGGCCTCAACCGCTCGATGCTGACCAAGCGCCGCAATGCCGACCCCGACTTCGCCCAGCGGTGGGAGGCGGCGCTGACCCTCGCCGCCGCGCGCCTTGCCAGGCCCGACCAGACCGAGGGCCCGGCGCGCGTCGTCCGCTCGAACGGCCGCCTGCAACTGCGCGTCTCGAAGACCCGCACCATCGACCGCGACGCCGAACAACGCTTCCTCGCGGCGCTCAGCGCCACCGCCAATGTCCGCCTGTCCGCGCAGGCCGCCGGCTTCGCCCATTCCAGCTTCTACGCCCGTGCCCGCCACAACCCCGGCTTCGCCCGCGAGATGCGCGTGGCGCTTGCCATGGGCTCCGAACGGCTGGAGGCAGCGCTGCTCGAAAGCAGCCTGCCCGAGAGCAGCACCCACGACCATTGGCGCCACAACGATCCCCCGCCGATCCCGCCGATGACGGTCGCGCAGGCGATGCAGATGATCGCGTGGAACGACAAGCGCGCGAAAGGGCTGGCCGAACCGGAGCTTGCCCGCAAGCGCGGCGAGAGCAACGCCGACTGGATCGCGCGCAAGGTGCGCGATTATCGCGCCGGGCAGATGCTGGATGAGGAGGAGATGCGGATGCTCGAGTTCGCGCAGCTGGAATGGCGGCGGGGCGGGCGGCGGACGCAGTGGGAGCCGGGCGGTTGGGAGGTGGCGTTGGAGATTGCGTTACGGGGGAAGGGCGGCCGGCTGCGTGACTAGTAGTCCGCACCACGCATTCTCCTTCTGCAATCTCCCGCGCAAGCTGTTCGTAACACACCGCCGTCGCAAGTCGCTCCCATCGGCGCAAGCACAGTTACCTCGCCTTTGAAGGACGTCATCCCCCGGGTTCGCTTCCGGCGATCTCGCGTGCCATCCGTGCATAATATGCCGCCGACCCTCGGTTTCCCGCCGCCTCGAAGCGCTGTGCCGTGGCGTTCGCGCCTGCGGTGCCGGTTCGGAAAACTGCTGCCGTCTCATTCGGACGAAGTCCGTCAGGCTGCACGACCTTCAGCGCGCGGTCGAAACGATAGGCCGTCATCAACTGCGTATCTTCGGCGCGCAACAAGCCCTGTACCGGGCGCCCGTCCGCGACCCGACCAAGGAAGAACTGATAGGGTGCCCGCTCGCCCAGCCGCAGCACGCCCAACCCCTGTGCCAGCCCGTTGGAACAGGCGCCGAGCCAACGCAAAGGCCGCCGGCCAAGGTCGGCGGGGGGCAGGACCTTGCACGCCGCCGAGGTGTCGGCTGCTGCTGTTGCGCCGCTGTCGGCCGTGCAGGCGCAGGCGATCGCTGCTGCTGCTGCCGCCACGAACAGCCGCGACTGGTATAGAACGGGGTGGATCATCGCACGTCCGATCACAGGTTGAAACTATCGAGCAGCGTCGTACTGCATTCGAAATGCATCGCGTCATCGACGCTGAACGTTGCACCCCAATACCATCCAGCGTCGTTGAAGAACGGCGCCAGCGCGTCGAGCCCGCGGTTGGAATGGTGCGAACCGCGCTGCTGCAGATAGCCGGCAATCCTCAGATCGATCGCCGTGCCGAAGGCGTGGTTCGAAAGCTTGGTGCTGGATCCGCGTTGCAGGCGGTTGACCAGCATACCGGCGTTGCTGACCAGTCGATATAGTTCGGGCTGTTGCTGTCGAACCGCCGCGAAAACCTGTCGCAGGCTGGCAACGGCTGGCCGGATCCCATGCACCCGGAACGGCCCGACATTCTCGAGTACCAGCAGCCTCAACAGCTTCGGGTTGGTGACCGGACCATCGTCTTTATAGGATATGGCGCTGGGACGGCCGCCGAAGCGCCTGATCTGGCTGTCTTGGTTCGGCGAGGACAGTCCGCGGTTGACGCTGTTGCGAGCCGGTAGTCTGGTCGCCGCTTTCCAGAACGCCTTGCGCTCGGCAGGCGGTTCTGATGCAGGCGCTGCCGGCGAGGCTTTGGGAATGGCTGGTGCGGTCGGCCTTGCTGGCGTACGCGGTGCCGGCTGGGGTCGCGCCGTGCCCGGCGGGGAAGGGCGGATGGTTCGGCCGGGCGCGGCTGGAGCCGGCGTCGCGGCTGCCTTCGTCAGGTGGCGCCATGTCGGTCCGTTGACGTCTACCCGGCCATCGGGGTGGCGCAGCAACCGCCGTTGCAGCCGTTCGATAGCATGGATGGCTAAGCGTCCGCATCGGCGATCGATCGGTCCGGGGTCGAACCCGGCCTGTTTCACAAGCGTCTGGACGATGCCGACGTCGGCGGGACGATTGCGCCCGCCAAGACCAACCGAGGCGTGTATATGATGCGGTGTCATGCCGTTTCCCCGACGTACTGTTTCGCCGTGCCACTCGAAACAATACCGAAAAGCAGGTCGGGTTCCAATCGCACAACGACGCTCCGTCAACGGATTTGCCCGAATGGCCGCCTCGTTGCCGAAGAAGCAAAAACGGCGCAGGGCTTGTCGCCCTACGCCGCTAACGTCGGTCGGGTTGCACCCGCCGGCCGGTGTCCGCCGTCTCACGAATAGCGTTCGCTATTCGTGTGCGGACAGCAAGTCAGGCGTTCGCCTTACTTGCTTCGTTCCACTTGCTCGAAATCCAGTTCCACCGGGGTCGCGCGCCCGAAGATCGACACCGAAACCTTCACCTTCGACTTGTCGAAGTCCAGTTCCTCGACCACGCCGTTGAAGCTCGCGAACGGGCCGTCCAGCACCTTGACCGAATCGCCGATCTCGAAATCGACCTTGATCTTCTGCTTGGTGGGCGAGGCGGCGGCCTCTTCCTTGCTGTTGAGCATCCGCGTGGCTTCCGCCTCGCTGATCGCCTGCGGCTTGCCCGACGATCCCAGGAATCCGGTCACCTTCGGCGTGTTCTTGACGAGGTGGTACACCTGGTCGCTCAGGTCCAGCTTCGCCAGCACGTAACCGGGCATGAACTTGCGCTCGGACTGCACCTTCTTGCCGCGACGGACTTCGGTCACATTCTCGGTCGGCACCTCGATCGCCTCGACGGCGTGGTCGAGGCCCAGGCGCGTCGCCTCGGTCAGGATCGAATCGCGGACCTTGCCCTCGAAGCCGGAATAGGCGTGAATGATGTACCAGCGCGACATGGGTGTCCTTAAAGCTATTGGGGGGCGGCGGCGGTTACTGCGCGAGCTTCAGCAAGCCCTTGACGATCGCGTCGAACGCCGAATCCACGCCAAGGAAGAAGACCGCGAGCAGCGTCGTCATGATGACGACCATCACCGCCGTCATCACCGTTTCCTTGCGCGTCGGCCACGTCACCTTGGCGGTTTCGGCCCGGACCTGCCGCATGAATTCGACTGGGGTAACCTTCGCCACGTGTGCCTGACCTTCGCTAACGGTTTGACCGACTGCCGGACACAAGGCCCCGTCCGGTTCTGTTCGAACCGGCGCGGCCCATCCACGCTGTCGGATTGGGCATGGTATCTAGCGTCGAACCGCCCGCCGTGCAAGCGCAGCGGGGACGGGGGATTATGGTGTGTCTGGAAATGGCCGGCACCGCCCGGAACGCGCTCGTTCGCACGTTTCCGGACAAGCGCCTACAGTAGCGAAACCGCCGCGAACCCGCCGACCAGCGCCACGACCAGCAGCGTGCCGATCAGCGTCAGCCGCTTCTCGATGAAGTCCTGCACCGGCTGGCCGTATTTCTTGAGCAGGAACGCGATCAGGAAGAAGCGGAAGGCGCGGGTGATCGCCGCGGTCAGCACGAACAGTCCGAAATTGAACTTGGCGAGGCCCGACGCGATCGTCACCAGCTTGAACGGGATCGGCGTCAGCCCTTTCAGCAGGATGATCGCCGCGCCATATTCGGCGAACCCGGCCTGGAACTTCGCCGCCTTGTCCTGCAACCCGTACAGGTTGATGACCCACGCGCCGACCGTGTCCCACAGGAAATAGCCGATGGCATAGCCGACCATGCCGCCCAGCACCGACGCGATCGTGCAGATCGCCGCGATCTGGTACGCGCGGCTGCGGTGCTGCAGGATGACCGGGACCAGCACGACGTCGGGCGGGATCGGGAAGAACGAGCTTTCGCAGAACGACACGACGGCAAGGCTGCGCACCGCATGGCGATGGTTGGCGAGGCGGAGCGTCCAGTCGTACAGCGCGCGGAACATCGTCGTCGGTCCTGCTTGATCGTGGCGGGGACGGGATGCCCCGTTCGGCGGGGCGGTTGGCGCGGGGCGCGCTGGCACGAGTGGAGGGATTCGAACCCCCGGCCCTCGGTTTTGGAGACCGATGCTCTACCAGCTGAGCTACACTCGTGTGCGGACGCGGCCTCTATCCCGGTCGAACCGGAAGGGCAAGGCCGATTCTGGCCTAGCCGTCCGGGGCCTTGTAGGAAAGCGCTAAATCCTCCCCGGCGTGGGGAGGGCGCTTGCGTCATCAGGCGCCTATGCGGCGATCGCGTACGGCTTGATGTCCCCGTCGAGGTACAGTTTCCGCGCCTTCGCCCGGCTCAGCTTCCCCGACGACGTCCGCGGCAGGGTGCGCGGCGGGACCAGTTCGATGACGCAGTTCATGCCGGTAACCGACCGTACCCGCTCGCGAATTTCCTCGCGCAGCCGCTGCCGCTCGGCCTCGTCCGACGCGCGGCACTGCACCAGCACCGCCGGGGTTTCCTCGCCGCCCGGCGTCGTGATCGCGAAGGCGGCGATGTCGCCGGCCTTGAACCCGGGCAGCTGCTCGACCGCCCATTCGATGTCCTGCGGCCAGTGATTCTTGCCGTTGACGATAATCATGTCCTTGGCCCGGCCGACAATATAGACATATCCGTCAGATAGATAGCCCATGTCCCCGGTGTCCAGCCAGCCATCGGCCATGCACGCCTCGGTCGCTTCCGGATCGCGGAAATACCCGCTCATCAGCGACGGCCCCTTGCACCACAGCTTGCCGATCGCCCGCTCGGGCAGGGGGGTGCCGTCTTCTTCGCGGATTTCGACCAGCATGTCGCGCACCGGCTTCCCGCAGTTCACGATCGCACGGTAGCGCTGCGGCCGGTCGGCGCGGCCGGCGTGGCCGGAAAGTTCCGTCTCTTCAACCAGTTCGACGACGATCCCTTCCCCCGGCGGCATGATCGCCACCGCCAGCGTCGCCTCGGCAAGGCCATAGGACGGCAGGAATGCCGACGCCTTGAACCCGGCATCGGCGAAGGCGTCGACGAACGACTGCATCACGTCCGGCCGGATCATGTCGGCGCCGTTGCCCGCCAGCCGCCAGCGTGACAGGTCGAACCGGTCCGCCGCCTTGGTCTGGCTCGACATCCGCCGCGCGCAGATGTCGTATCCGAACGTCGGCGAGTAGGAAATCGAATTGCCCGTGTTGCGGGTGATGAGGTCGAGCCACGCCAGCGGACGCCGGGCAAAATCCTCTGTTTTCAGATAGTCGGTCGAAACCTGGTTGGCGACTACCGACAGGAAGCAGCCGACCAGCCCCATGTCGTGATACCACGGCAGCCACGAGATGCAGCGATCCTCCTCGCCCACTTCCATGCCGTGGCTATGCGCGGCAAGGTTGTTGAGCAGCGCGGCGTGGGTGATCTCGGTCCCGTGCGGGAAGCGGGTCGAGCCGCTCGAATATTGAAGGTAGCACACGTCGTCGCTCGACGCCTGCGGCAGGTCGACGACCGGCGCGTCGGCGGCGGAAAAGCTTTCCCAGTCAATGCCTTCGACGCCCGAGATGCGTGCCGCCTCGCCCGCCATCGCTTCCAGTTCGGCCGGGTAGAACAGCGTCCTGGGGTCGCAGCTCGCCAACTGGACGCGCAATTGCTCGACATACGCCTCGCGCCCGCCGAACGACGTGGGCAGCGGCAGCGGCACCGGCCATGCGCCGGCATAGACCACGCCGAAGAACAGCGCGGCGAACTCCGCCCCCGTCTCGGCGATCAGCGCGATCCGGTCGCCCGGGCGCACGCCCTTCGCGATCAGGCGGCAGGCCTGCTGCAACGCATCCTCGCGCATCTCGCGGAACGGATAGGGGCGTTTCAACGTGCCGCGCGCATCGTGGAAGTTCAGCCCGCGCGTGCCGAGCGCGGCATAATCCATTGCCTCGCCCAGCGTCGCGAAGTCCGCGAAACGACGCGGCAACGCGTCGACCGTCGGGGTCGCTTCGGGGGCAACTGCAATACTTCCTTCAGGATTCGTCGTCATTCTTGTCCAACTCTCAGGCCCGTTCGCGCGATACGCGGCGTTCGAAGCGTGTCGCCATAGCGGCAAAGGACCGCGCGGCACAGTTCATTTCAAAATCGCGACGTAGTGTGGCACAAACATGGCGCATGTCCCGCACCCCCCGTCGTCCGCTCCCGCCGCTCGACCAGCCTGCCCTGGAACGCGCCGCCTTACGCTATGTTGAACGCTATGCGACCACCCGCGCGAAGCTGGCCGCGTACCTGACCCGCAAGCTGCGCGAGCGCGGCAGCGATGGACCGGTCGATGTCGCGGGTCTTGCCGACCGGATGGCCGAACTGCGCTACGTCGATGACCGCGCCTTTGCCGAGATGCGCGCGGCCTCGATGACCCGCCGGGGGCTGGGTGCGCGCCGGGTACGCGACGCGCTGCGCCATGCGGGGGTGGGGGAGGAGGATGCAGGCGCCGTCGCCGACACGCTGGACGACGGCGCACAGGCAGCGGCGCTGGCCTTTGCGCGGCGCAAGCGGATGGGGCCGTTCGCCATCGCGCCGGTCGAGCGCGAGCGGCGCGAAAAGCAGATCGCGGCGATGGTGCGCGCGGGGCACGCGCCGTCGCTGGCCCGGCGTATCCTGTCGCTCGACCCCGCCGATCCCGACGACGCGCTGTTGCTGGAATGACGCGCAAAGAAATCGTCGCGTTCGCGAAACATCGTGTTAGGATACGCCCCGGGGGGAGCACGCAACGATGCGTCTGGAAGCGCGAACAATTGCCGATGATTGCGTGGCAGCACCGGTGACGGGGGGTAATCTGCCCTCGTCCGGCGAAGATATTTTGCCTGCGGTTCGCGGCGTCATCAAATGGTTCGACGTCACGCGCGGCTTCGGTTTCGCGGTGGCTGACGATGATGGCATCGGTGATGTTTTGGTGCATTTTTCGGTACTGGAGGCGCATGGCCGCCGGACCCTGCCCGAAGGGGCCATCATCCATTGCAACGTCGCGCGGCGCGCGCGCGGGCATCAGGCGATCGAGATCGTCGAAATCGACCTGTCGAGTGCGATCGAACCGGTCCGTCGCGTCGCCGAGCGGCCCGACCGGCTGGCGCTGGCCGATCAGGCGGGACCGTTCGAACCGGTGTCGGTCAAATGGTTCAACCGCCTGAAGGGATACGGATTCCTGGTGCGCGATGCCCGGCCCGGCGACGTGTTCGTCCATATGGAGACGCTGCGCCGCGGCGGGATCGAGGAGGTCGACCCCGAACAGCGGCTTGTCGCGCGCATCGTCGAGGGGCAGAAGGGGCCGTTGGCCGTAGTGGTCGAAACGGGCGAGTGAACGCGTGAACAAGCGGCGAATTTCCGGGCTGGCGGCGATTGCGCTGCTGGTGGCGACCGGGGCGTGCAAGGGCGAGGCCGGAAGCGGCGAATCGCGTTCCGAACACGGCATGGTGGTGAAGCCGGTGACGGTCACCACCGCCGACGGCAAATCGCACATGTTCAAGGCGGAAGTCGCCGCGACCGAGGCGCAGCAGCAGCAAGGGCTGATGTACCGCCCGCCGCTGGCGCCCGATGCGGGGATGCTGTTCGCGCCCTATCCACCCGATGGCGGGCCGCCGCGCGCGGCCAGCTTCTGGATGCGCAACACGCCCGGTTCGCTGGACATCATCTTCATCCGCCAGGACGGCACGATCGCCACGATCGGCGAGAATGCCGTGCCGTTCTCCGACGCGAAGGTCGATTCGGGCGAACCGATCGCGGCGGTGCTGGAACTGGGCGGGGGGCGTACCGCCGAACTGGGCATCGCGGCGGGGGACAAGGTGACGTGGAAATGATCGGCCCCATTGTCGTGGGGCGTGGGGGACGCTAAGCGAACGCCCATGGGTATCCTCGCGAACGCATTCACCTGGTGGAACGGTGCCACCTTCGGCACCTGGCTCGGCTTGCGCGGCAAGACGCAGGTCGGCACCGACGACCTCGGCAACGCCTATTATCAGGGTGGACGCGATACCAACGGCAATCCGCGCCGCTGGGTGATCTATTCAGGGTCGAACGACGCCAGCCGGGTGCCCCCCGAATGGTTCAGCTGGCTGCACCACCAGATCGAGGGTACGCCCGATGAGTCGCTGCCGCCGGTGCGCCAGTGGCAGAAGCCGCCGATCGCGAACCAGACCGGCACCGCGCTCGCCTATCGTCCGCCCGGCGTCCTCGACAAGGGCGGTGCCCGCGTCCGCGCCACCGGTGATTACGAGGCGTGGAGCCCCGACGCGTGAATCCGCGCCGCTGGCTGGCCGGGCTGGCGATCGCGGTCCTGCTGGCGGTCGGCGGATGGTTCGGCTGGCGTAGCTGGCAGTCGCGACAGGCGACGCCGGACAGCCCGCGTGCGGAGATCGCCGTCCCTGAATCGGCCCGTCCGCGTCCCGGCGGGCCCGAAGTCGTCAGCGTCGACGCCGGGCTCGACAGCCGCCTGCTCGCCGGTGCCACGCCGATGGCCGGGCGGGTCGCGGTGGTCGGCCTGCTGAACAAGCGCAACGGCGAAACCCGCAACCTGACGCTGAAGCCCGGACAGGCGACGCGCATCGGCGACGTCATCGTCCGCCTGCGCGCGTGCGAGCGCACCGCGCCGTGGGAGCAGGAGCAATATACCGGCGCGTTCGTGCAGCTGGACGTGCGCGGCACCGATGCGAAATGGCGCCGCGCCTTTTCGGGCTGGCTGTTCAAGGAACGCCCTGCGCTGAACGTCGTGCTGCACCCGATCTACGACGTCTGGCCCAAGAGCTGCACGATGTCCTTTCCCGACACCGGCCCGGAAACGGTGTCGGCCGGGGCGGGCGCCGCACCCGCGGCCAGCGGCACGCGGCGGTCGAGCGCGCCGAAATCGGCCGAGGCCGCTCCGGCACCGGCCGAACCCAGCCCCAGCGCCGCGGACAACAGCGCGGAATAGGTCGCGCGCGGGATTTCCACCACGCCCATCGTCGCCAGATGGTCGGTCTGGAACTGGCAGTCGAGCAAGCGAAACCCGCCGGCGCGCAACCGCGCGACCAGCCATGCCAATGCGACCTTCGACGCGCTCGGCGCGCGGCTGACCATCGATTCGCCGAAGAACGCCCGCCCCAGCGCCAGCCCGTACAGCCCCCCCGCCAGCCGGTCGCCGTCCCAGATTTCGACCGAGTGGGCGAGGCCCATTTCGTGCAGCCGCAGGAAGGCGCGCTCGATCGTCGCGTTGATCCATGTCTCCGGCCGGTCCGACGCGCTTTCGGCGCACAGCGCGATGATGTCCTCGAACGCCCGGTCGGCGGTCACGCGATAGCGATCGGACGCCACCAGCTTGCGCAGCGAGCGAGAGAGGTGGAACCCGTCGAGCGGCAACACGCCGCGCATCCGGGGTTCGACCCAGTAGACGCCGGGCGCATCGCGATCGTCGGCCATCGGAAAGATGCCGCTGGCATAGGCCTGCAACAGCGTCTGCGGATCCAGGTCGAAATCGGGGGCCATCGGACGCATCCTAGAGCGGTTTCCGGTCGGACTGAACCATCGTCATCGTCCTGCCGCGCCACCGATCCGGGGCTTCACTGAAGTGCTCGGACCGGTAACCTGTCTCGTGGCCCCGAACCACAAGATACCGATCAGGCCGACCAATCGCCGCTTACTCCCCCGCCAGATAGCGCGCGACCGGTTCGATCATGTCCTCGGGGATGCGCCGGGCGATGACCGGCATCGTCGCCTGGTCCTTGCGCGCATCGACCACTTCCTTTTCGCCGCGCCAGTGGCGCAGCCGCCCGGCGATATAGACCGCGCGCTGCCCGTCAATGACCGGGAAGCGCTTGGCGCTGGCGGCATCGTGGCAGCTGCGACAGGCGGGCAGCTGCTTGTCGGGCAGGCCGCGCTCGACGATCCGGCGTGCGGCGACGTCGCCATTGCCGCCGCGACCCGGCGCGATCCCCGGCATGGCGGCGAAACGCTGCGCCAGCGCCCCGCGCTCCTGCGGCGTCAGCTGCGCGGCGGCGTTGCCCATGACCGCGCTCTGGCGCTTGCCGGTGGCATAGGCTTCGAGTGCGGCGGCGAGATAGGCGGGGTCCTGTCCGGCGAGGATCGGAATGTCGCGCTGTCCACGGCCGAGGCCGTCGCTGCCATGGCAGCCGGCGCAGCTGTCGAACCGGCCGTTCGCCGCGCCGATGCCCTGCGCGTTGCTGCCCGCCAGCACGCGATATTCCTGCGGGGTCATCGTTGGCAGCTGGCGGACGAAGGCGACCATGCGCCTGACCTCGTCGGGGCGGTCCTTTGCCGCCCATGCCGGCATCCCGCTGAACTTGACGCCGTGTTCGAGGATCCAGAAGAGCTGGCGGTCGGTCCATTCCCTGGCGTTCTTCGACAGGTCGGGGGCAGGGGGCGTCGCCGCCTGCATCAACGGCAGGGGGCGGACGCCTGGCGCGCCGTGGCACGACGCGCAGGACGATGCGTAATAGCCCGCCGCGCTGACCAGCCCGCTATCGTCCTTCGCGTCCTTCGGGGTCGAGAACGCGGCACGGGTCTGCACCGAATTGCGCATCACCCAGTGCAGGAACCAGTCGGTGACCGCCCAGTGCCCCGACGATGCCGCGACGTTGAACAGCCCGGACCACGCATAGGCCATGCCCAGCGCGAAGATGCCGAGCAGGGTCACGACCACGCGCTTCCAGGTAAGGCGGATGGTCATGGCGTCGGCTCCGGTTGCCTGAGAAGCGTGGCGAGCAGCGCGAGCCCGCCGAGGAAATAACTGGCCGCGCCGACCATCAGCATGACGACCCCGCCCAGTTGCTGGTCGGCGAGCGCATCGTGCATCCCGTGCGCCATCGCCGGATAGAGCGGGCGCGGGGCGAGGCCGATCAGCGCGCCGAGCAGCGTCATGTGCATCGAGGTGAGCAGCAGCGCGCCGACCCCGGCCGCGCGCCGGTCCGGCCCCGTGCCGAGTACCGCCGCCCACAGCAGCCATCCGGCGGCGAGGAACATCGCCTGTTCGACGACCATCGCCCAGCCATGGCCGTCGGCCAGCATGCGCAGCGCGGGCAGGTGCCAGCCCCATACCGTCGCCAGCTCGACCAGCGACATGGCCAGCGGGGTGACCACCAGCGGCCAGCGGCGGGCGGGGTGGAAGCGGGTATCGGCCAGTCCGAAGGCAAGCAGCGGCGCGGCGACCGCCACCGCGATCATGTGCCCGGCCATATGCCCGACCATCCCCGCGTGTGCCGCCGCCAGCCACCCGGCGGGCAGCAGGACCAGTCCGGCGATCAGGCTGACGCGCCTCATCGGCAATCCGTCAGGAACAGCACCGGCGCGGCGGTGAAGATCACTCCGACGAAGCTCAGCGCCGCGAGCAGCACGGTGGAAAAGGCGAGGAAGCGGATGCGGTCGGTGTCGGTGCCTTCCTCGTGCGGCGGGGTGTCGCCCGGCACGCGCGATTGCAGGTGCGCGACGACCCCGGCGGCAAGGATGAGGAGCAGCGCGACGATCGTCCCTGCGGCATACAGGACCGGCAGGCGCGGGAAGCCCCCTAGCTTCGCGCAGTGGATCGCCGCCCACAGGTACGAGAACAGGAAATGCCCCGCCCACACCGTCGGCGGCACGATCAGCGACCAGAGCGTGACCTTCAGCCGGGCCACCATGCCATGCAGCCCGCGCTTCATGCGACCCCCGGGAACAGGCCGATCGTCGCATAGGTGACGATGGCGGTCAGGGCCATGAAGTGCTGGTAGACCGTGATGTTGCGCAGGTCGGCATCATGGGTCGGCGTCATCCGCCCGGCGATGCTGCGCGCCAGCGTATAGGCCTGCATGATCGCGCCCACCCCGGCATGGACGGTGGTCCAGATCACCAGTACCCACACGATCGCGGGATAGCTGTGCAGTTCGGGGTCGAGCCCGGTGGTCAGCGGCCCCTGTAGCCCGGCCCAAATGCCGGCGAGGCTGGCGACGATGCCAAGCGCCAGCAACCCGCGCGCCGCCGTGACGCCGCCCCGCCGGTTGCTCTCTCGCGCGGCAACCGTCGCGATCCAGCTGACCGCCGCGACGCCCAGCGCCACCATCGGCCAGAACACGCCCGGTCCGTCCATGCCCGGCCCGGACGGCGGAAATTCGGGATGCACCGTCCAGAAGAAATAATAGCCGAAGACGAGGCCGGAAAAGGCGGTGGCATCGGCCATCATCGTGATGAACATTGCCCACCACCCCGGCGCGGCCGATCCGGAAACGTAGAGTGGCAGTTCGATGCCGTGCCCGATCGGCTTGGACGGTTTTTCGGGGATTTCGGCGGTGCCGGTCCACAGCCAGTAGAGGACGAACCCCAGCGTCGCGACCGCACCCGCCAGCGACCACCAATAGAGGTGATAGGTGGTGAGGATGAACACGCTGCCCAGCGCGATCGCGGTCAGCATCGGTACCCAGCTGGGCGTGCCCAGCCGCACGACATAGAGCGGTCGCGCGTCGAGCACGGTGGTCACGATCGTCTCGCGCCGGCCTTCTTCCGCATCGGGCAGGAAGAAGCGACCTTCGTCGACCTTCTTCACGAAATCCTTCTGGTCCCAGATCGGATAGCGGCTCTCGATCAACGGGACCGATCGGATGCCCCAGTCCTCGTCGTCGGGATGCGCCAGCCATTCGAGCGTGCCGGCATGCCACGGGTTGCGCACCGCCTTGGGCCGCCACGGCGACCGCCCCAGATCGATGCAGACCACCAGCGTACCGAGCGCGAACAGATAGGCGCCGATCGTCGAGGCGAGGTTGAGATAGTCGATGCCGAGTTCGCTGGGATAGGTGAACACCCGCCGCGGCATCCCGTACAACCCGCTGAAGTGCATGGGAAAGAAGGTGAGGTTCGCACCGACGAACAGCATCCAGAACGCGGTGCGGCCCAAGCGGTCGGACAGCTTCTTGCCGGTAATCAGCGGCCAGTAATAGTACAGCCCGCCGAACAGGGGGAGCAGCGTACCGCCGATCAGCACGTAATGCAGGTGCGCCACGACGAAATAGGTGTCGTGCGCCTGCCAGTCGAACGGCGCGATCGCCACCATCACCCCGGTCAGGCCACCGATGACGAAGATGGCGAGCGACCCGCTGGCGTACAGCAGCGGCGTCGACCATTTGACCTTGCCGGCCCACAATGTCGCGATGAACGCGAAGATCTGGATACCGGTCGGGATCGCCACCGCTTCGGACGCGGCGGAGAAGAAGGCGAGGCTGATCTTGGGCAGGCCGGTCGCGAACATGTGGTGGACCCACAGCCCGAACGACAGGAACGCGGTGCCGACCGCCGCCAGCACGATCCACGGATAGCCCAGCAGGTGGCGCTGCGCGAAGGTCGGGATCATCATCGCGAACAGCGCGATCGAGGGCAGGAAGACGATATAGACTTCCGGGTGGCCGAAGATCCAGAACAGGTGCTGCCACAACAACGGGTCGCCGCCGCGCGTCGCATCGAAGAACGGCCAGTTGAGCAGCCGCTCCATCTCGAACAGCACGTCGCCGGCGATCAGCGGCGGGAAGGCGAACAGGATCATCACCGCGACGACGAGGATGTACCATGCGTAGAGCGGCATCAGGTTCAGCCGCATCCCCGGCGGCCGGCATTTCAGCACGCCGACGATCAGCTCGACCGCGGCCGCGACCGACGACACCTCGATGAAGCTCAGCCCCAGCATCCAGATGTCGGCGCCGAGCCCCGACAGGTCGGTGCGGGTGGTGAGCGGCGGATACATGAACCACCCGCCATCCGGCGCGGCGTTGAAGAAGATCGATCCGCCGACGAATACTCCGCCCAGCAGGAACGACCAGTAACCGAACGCCGACAGCCGCGGAAAGGGCAGGTCGCGCGCACCCAGCAGCTGCGGCAGCAGGATGATCGACACCGCCTCGAACATCGGGACGGCGAACAGGAACATCATCATCGAGCCGTGCAGCGTGAACAGCTGGTTGAAGGTGTTCGCCGACACCACGTCGTTCTCGGGCACCGCCAGTTGCGTGCGCATGATGAGCGCCAGTACACCGGCGAACAGCATGAAGCCGAAGGCGGTCAGCGTGTACCACGCGCCGACGCGGTTGTTGTTGCAGTCGGTCCAGCGCAGGAAGATGCCCTGCGGCGCCTTCCATACCGCGCGCAGCCGTTCCTCCTGCGCGGCGCGGAGCGCGGGATCGTCTTGCGCGTGCAGGCTCATTTCAGGCTTTCCAGATAGGCGGCGATCGCCTGCGCATCCTGCACCGGCATTTGCGGATAGGCGGGCATGCGCGCGCCGGGCTTCACCGCGGGCGCGTCGGTGATGAAGCGGACCAGCGCGGCACGGGTCATCGGTTGCGTCCCCGCGCCCAGCGACGTGCGGCTGCCGATATGGGTCAGGTCGGGGCCGATCAGACCGGCGGCGGGGGTACCGGCGATCGAATGGCAACCGGTGCACCCATTGGCAGCGAACGCACGCGCCCCTGCGGCGGTGCCGGCAGTCCCGGTGGCCGGGGTGGCGGGGCCGCGCTCGTTCGCCAGCCAGCTATCGAAGGCTGCCGGCTCCATCGCCACGACGTCGAACGCCATCAGCGCGTGGCTGAGGCCGCAGAATTCGGTGCACACGCCGCGGAACTTCCCGGGCTTCGTCGCGCGCACCACCAGCCGGTTGGTGCGGCCGGGGATCATGTCCATCTTGCCGGCAAGGCCCGGGATCCAGAAGCTGTGGATCACGTCGCCGGCGGTCAGATCGAACTGGACCGTGCGGCCGACGGGAATGCGGATCTCGTTGGCGGTGACGACCGGGGCCGCGCCCGGTGGCTGGTAGCGGACGCGCCACCAGAATTGCTCGCCCTGCACCGCGATGCGCAGATCGTCCCGCGCGACGCGCAATGGTCGCATCGCCGGCAGGCTGTAGAGCAGCAGTCCCAGCAGCACGACCACCGGCAGCACGCCGCCCAGCCAGCCGATCAGACGCATCCCGCCCGACAGCGTCAGCCGCCCTTCGGGCGCACGCACGGCGGCGATCATCAGCGCGGCGACGCCCGCGGCGATCACCACCGCGCCGACCAGCATGACGACGGTCAAGTGACGAACGGTCGCCGCCTCTTCGCCGAAGACGCTCAGCGCCGACTGGTGACGATTGCACGCCCCCAGCGCCAGCAACGCGGCGGCGCCCAGACTGGCCCTGATGCGGCGCATGTTCCCCCTTCGCCCCCGTGCCGGATTATACGACACGGTAGCGAAACGAAATATCGGTGCGCGTGTTCCACCGGCCTGGTCGTTGGTCCGCTGTGCGCCGGGAGCACCTATGCCAGCCAGCCGCCCTTGAACCCCGCGCGCTCCAGCCCACGGCGGATATGCGGATTGCGGCGCATCACCTCCCACACCATTCCCGACCGGCGGTTCTCGATCATCAGCACGATCGGTCCCTGATCGATGCCCAGATAATCGCCGTCGACCCAGCCGATGCCGGGTACGATCCTGCCATGCTTCAACGGTTCGTCGGTCCGCGTCAGCGTCGGGTTGAACGAATCGAGGAAGCCGTATTTGTCGTAGATGCCGGCGCCATAGCGGGCGTGCATCGTGGCGATCATCGGCTCGACGATCTCGGGTGCGAAGGCGATCGATCCCAGTGCCGCGGTGGGGGCCAGCGTACCGTCGTCGCGCTCGCCCGGTCCGCGCGCCGAATAGCTGAAGAACTCGCGCTTCCGCCCGTCGATCGTCACCGCGAAATCGCCGGGGCCGTCGCATGCGGTCAGGCCCCAGCAGTCGTTGCCGTAGCCGACCTTGCCGCCCGGATTTTCGTTGGCATAGGCGCGCTGGGCATGGGTCGCGCGGCGGCTGTTCTCGAAATAATCGATGCCCTTCGACGCGATGTACGGATCGCGGATGCCGCGGAAGTCGATCCAGACATGGCTGTACTGATGGCCGAACATCGGCGCGAACTGCAGATGCGGCTCGCCCCAGCGATTGCCCCAGCTCGCCTCGAACTTCTGCGTCAGCGCCCCCCATGTTTCCGGTGGCAGCGGATGGGTCGGGCTGGCCAGCGCCAGCACGTACAGGATCACGCCCTCGTTATAGATGTTCCAGTCGGACCGGATGAAGCCGCTTTCCGGATGCCAGCCCATCGACACGAACGGCGGACGCGGCACGATCCAGTCCCATTCGACCGCGCGATAGATCTGTTCGGCAAGGTCGCGGATGCGCGCCTCGACCGGGTCGGCGCGATCGAACCAGCTCTGCGTGAACAGCACGCCGCCCAGCAGCAGCGCGGTATCGATCGTCGACAGCTCGCACCGGGCGAAGCGCTGCCCCTTCGTCACGCCGAGGAAATGGTAGAAGAAGCCCTTGTAGCCGCTGAACCCGGTTTCGCCGTCGCCCTGCGGCGCCTTTGCGAAGAAATCGAGCAGCGCGAGGGTGCGGGTGGCATGTTGCTGGCGGGTGATCCAGCCATGCTTCTCGCCCACCGCATAGGCGGTCAGCGCGAAGCCGCACGCCGCGATCGACGCGAAGCTGGGCGTCGGCCAGCGATCCATCGCCAGCCCGGTGTCGGGATCGGCGGTGTCCCAGAAGAACCGGAACGCGCGCTCCTGGATATCCGACAGCAGGTCGGGCGCCGTGGCGGGCGCGATCCCGGTCCGTCCAGTGCAGGCCCCGACAAGTGCGGCGGTGCTGGCGGCAAGGAAGAAACGGCGATCGATCACGGGCAGGCCCCTTTGCTGGATACAAAAATGCCGGGGCAGGCGGGGGAGCCTGTCCCGGCAGGGGAGGGAAGGGTTAGAAGCGGTAGCCGACGCGGAACTGGATGCGCCGGGGCAGCGTGAGCAGATCGCGGCCGATCCGCGCAGGATCGAGCGTGTCGACGACCTGACCGGTTGCCGGATTGATCTGATTGTTGAAGAAATCGTCGAAGCCGGAGAAATTGTTGTTGTTGAACGCGTTCAGCAGATCGACCGCAATTTCGGTTTCGCCGCCAAGGATCTTCAGCTTGTTCGCAAGGGTCAGGTTGACCTCGCAGAATGCGAACACGCCCTTGATGCAGTTCTTGTCGGGATAGCGCGCGCTGAATTCGTTGAACCCGGACGTCGCGCCGTTGGTGCCGTCGGTGACCCGGAACGCCTGGCCGCTGCCGAACGTGCTGAGCGTCGAGAACTGGAAGCCCAGGGGAAGGTCGACGATACCGGACAGGACGACGCGGTGACGTTCGTCGCCGTTACGGGGCCGCCATCCGTAATCGTCGGGCGTGACGGCATCGAGGCTGAAGAGATCGCCGCCATTCTGTTCGCCCTTCGACAGGGTATAGGCAACGTTGACGCCCCAGCCCGAAACCTCGGTATAGGGCTTGTCGGCGGTGAAGTAGATCGCCTTGTACCGCGTATCCAGGCCGTCGAAACCGATCAACGCGTTCGAGAAGCCGAACGGGGTCAGCGGCGTCGTGTTGCAGCACGGGCCAGTCCCGCCGTTCTGACGGGTGGCAAACAGGTTGGTATAGCCGTTGCGACCACGCTGGTACGAGCCGGTCAACGCAAGCTGCCAGGGGCCGACCTGCTGGCGCACGCCAAGGCTCACCTGATCGTTGACGGGCGGCTTCGTATTGTTCTTGACCGCGAACAGTTCCGGCGCGCCGCTGGTCGACGTGGCGCGCAGTTCGAGCAGACCCTCGCGGGTCAGATAGCGCGGATCCCAGACGACGGTTTGCAGCCCGTTGCGCGGCTGGCCGTCGCGCGAAAAGCGGAAGACGCCGATCGGGTTGATCGTCCGCGACTGTTCGTCGACCGTGTTGTTGAAGTTGTTGCGATCGTAATAGCGCCCGAAGCCACCAAAGATCACCGTCCGCGCATTGTCGAAGATGTCGTACGAGAAGCCGAAGCGCGGGGCGAAGGCACCGGCGAACGGGTCACGGTTGCTGCCCGTGCTGATGTAGTTTTCCGGATCGAAATAGCTGGTGGCGGGAAGGGCGCGCAGCGCGGCAGCGGCATTTGCCGACGTCACGAAATCGTTGTTGTTGCCGTTGGTTTCGTAATCCCAGCGCAGGCCGAGGTTCAGCTGCAACCGGTCGGTGACGTCCCAGTCGTCCTGAATGTAGAAGCCCAGCTGGGTGTTCGATCCGCGAACCGTTCCGTTGCCCAGCCCGAGACGCGCCTCGGCGGGGAAGGTGAAGTTGGTGTCGTTCGCGAGATTCGTGTTCGGATTCTCGACCGTATCGATCCGGAAGGTGTAGCCCGGCTGCAGGAAGGCGAGGTTCGAGAATTCGATGTCGGTTACCTCGACCCGCGCGCCGACCTTGATCGCATGATTGTCGAAACCGGTATAGGTGAAGTCGTCGCGCAGCGTGTAGCCCTGCTGGATTTCCCGACGCGATGCCTCGCGGCCACCGAATTGAATGACGGTATCGTAGTTGAAGCTGGACTGTCCGGGGTTGAGCGACGTCGGGCTGAAATTATAGTTGAGATAGTTCAGGTTGACTTCGTTGATGAAGTTGTCGCCTCGATATGTCCATTTCAGGAGGTACGTCTCGACGGTGTTCCGCTTGTTCTCGGCGAACTCATACGCGACGTTGCCGCCAAACCCCTGGATGTCGGTTTCTTCCCGGCGGCTGTACGACAGGTCGAACGTCTGGGCATCGTCGGGGGTGAAGGTCAGCTTGCCGAAATAGAAATCGGCCCGGAACGGGCTGACGAAGTTGCCTTCGAACTCGCTGATCCGGCGACCCGACGCCGCCTCGAACGCCCGGACGTTTTCGGCGGTACCGGTCGAATCGACGATGAACGCACGATCCTGATCGTTGCCTTCATAGGTGCCGAAGAAGAACAGCTTGTCCTTGATGATCGGACCACCCAGCGAAACGCCGTACTGCTTGCGTTCGAACGCAGGCTTGTCGCGACCGTTGCGGCGGTCGAGGAAGCTGCGTTCGGTCAGGCCACGGTCCGTGTACTGGCCAAAGGCTTCGCCATGGAATTCGTTGGTACCCGACTTGGTAACGGCGGTGATGATCGCCGAACCGGCCTGTTCGTATTCGGCCTTGTAGTTCTGGGTCAGGACGCGGAATTCCTGCACCGCCAACTGGCCGAACGGGTTGCCGCGGCTGTTCTGTTGGCCGGCGACGCCGCCCTCGCGCAGCTTGTTCTTCAGCGAAACGCCATCGATGAACACATTGACCTGCGCCGCGGTCGACGCACCGGCCTGGAACCCCTTGTCGGTTTCGCTGTCGTTGTAGCGGACGCCGGGGGCGAGGGCGGCGAACGACAGGAAGTTCCGGTCGGTCTGCGGCAACGTGCGAAGCTGCTCCTGCGACACGTTGGTCGCGATTTCGCTGGTGCGGCTTTCGATCAGCCGGCGGCCGGTGACGACGATGGTTTGTTCGTCACCCGTTGCAGGCGCTTCGGCGGTAGCCGTCGCATCCGGTGCAGCGGCAGCGCCCAGCGTCACATCGAGGCTCGCCGACTGCGCGATGCCGACCGTTACCGTGCTGGTCGAGGTTTCGCCGTTCGGACCGGTGACCGTGATCGAATAACCGCCCGCACGGATACCGTTCAGCGTGTAGCGGCCGGCGGTGTCGGTCGTCGCGCGATAGGACTGGTTGGTGCCGGTCGACGTTGCGACGACGGTCGCGCCGGCGACGGCGGTACCCGCCGCGTCGCGCACCGTGCCCCGCACCGAGGCGGTGGTGGTCTGCGCCGATACCGGAGCGATGGCGATCGCGCCCGTCGCCAGCGTCGTCGCGGCGGCGAACGCCGCGCGGATCATGCTATTCCTCATGCGTTGTTTCCCCTTATGCCCCGGTTTTCCGGGTCTTCCCGTGGTGAAGTGGTGTCGCGCACGACCAGGGTCGGTGCGCGCAGTTCGATGCCGTGGTCGTCGGCGCCGTCGATCTGGTCGATCAGGCGGGCGACCGCGCGTTCGCCCAGCTGCGCGATGTTGATGCGCAGCGTGGTGAGGGCAGGCGAGATGAGGCGGGCGAGCGGGATGTCGTCGAACCCGGCGACGGCGATCCGGTCGGGCACGGCGATGCCGGCACGACGCAGCGCCGTCAGGACGCCGATCGCCATCATGTCGTTGGCGGCGAACACCGCGTCGACGTCGACGCCGCGCCCGATCAGCCGTTGGGCGATGGCCACGCCCGAATCCTCGAGGAAAGTGCCGCGTTCGACCATCGCGTCCAGCCGGGCATCGGCCATCGCCGCGCGGTATCCGGCGATGCGTTCCTCGGCATCGACATTGCCCTCAGGCCCGGCGACGTGGACGATCCGGCGGCGTCCGGTGGCGACCAGATGGTCGACCATCATCCGCGCCCCGGTGGCGTTGTCGATGCGCAGTTCGGGCCGGGGCTGATGATGCGGCGCGCAGTTGACCATGACCGCGGGCACCCCGACCGGCAGATGGCCGAGCAGCTGGTCCGGATCGATATGCGGCGCCATCACCACCAGCCCGTCGACCCGGCCGCGCATGGTGTGCAGCGCCTCCACGGCGCGCGCCGGATCGGCGTGCATGTTCGACAGCAGCAGTTGCAGCCCGCGCTCCGACGCCTCGCGGTCCATACCGCGCAGCAGCTCCGAAAAGAACTCGCCATGCAGTTCGGGCAGGACGACGCCGATCGCGTTCGACCGCGCGAGGCTGAGCGAGCGCGCACCGGCATGGGGGACGTAGCCGAGGCTGGCGGCGGCGGCCTGCACCTTCTCGCGGAGCGCCGGGCGGACGTTTTCGTGGCGATTGAGCACGCGCGAGACCGAGGCGACCGATACGTCGGCCGCGCGAGCCACGTCGCGGATGGTGGCGTTCGCCATGCTCTCGTCATCCACTCCCTGTTTCGTCCGCGCCCATCGCGGCGAATCCGCCGGCTGCCATGCCGATCGCTCTTGATGTAACCGGTTACAAGAATCTACAACGCGCTTCAACCAAAGATTCGAAACACATGTGCAGCTCGATCGTTGCGCAACCGACACAGAGGGGATCGCATGGAAGACAGTCGCATTTCGCGCCGGGCGCTGATGATGGGCGCCGGGGCCATCGTCGCATGGAACGCGTCGCCGGCGCGCGCGCTGCTGGCGCAGGCGGGCACGGCGCTGCCCGCGGCGGCAGAGGCGCTGCTGGCGCAGATGACGGTCGAGGAAAAGGCGGGGCAGCTGACGCTGATGGCCGCGGCGTGGGCGGGGGGTGCCGCCAACGCGCTCAATCCGATCGGCGCGACCGCGACCTTCGACGAACAGCTGGCGCAGGTGCGTGCCGGCCAGCTGACCGGCGTGTTCAACGGCAATGGCGCCGAAATGGCGCGGCGGATGCAGCTGGTCGCGATGCGCGAGCAGCGGTTGAAGATCCCCCTCCTGTTCGCCGCCGACATCATCCACGGCTTCCGTACCGTGTTCCCGATGCCGCTGGCGGAGGCGGGCAGCTTCGACGCCGACCTTGCCGAGCGCACTGCGCGGGCGGCCGCGGTCGAGGCATCGGCAGCCGGGATCGACTGGACCTTCGCGCCGATGGTCGACATCGCCCGCGACCAGCGCTGGGGCCGCGGGATCGAGGGGGCGGGCGAGGACCTGCTGCTCGGCAAGGTCATGGCCGATGCCCGCGTCCGCGGGTTCCAGGGACGTCGCGGCCTGACCGCCGACGATGCCGTCGCCGCCTGTGCCAAGCATTTCGCGGCGTACGGCGCGGCCGAGGCCGGGCTCGACTACAATACGGTCGACATTTCCGAACGCACCTTGCGCGAAACCTATTTCCCGCCGTTCCAGACCGCGTTCGCCGCCGGTGCGCCGACGACGATGGCGTCGTTCAACGAACTGTCGGGCGTGCCGGCCACCGCCAATCCGTGGTTGCTGGACACCATCCTGCGCAAGGAATGGGGCTTCGGCGGGCTGGTGGTGTCCGACTATACCGGCGACGAGGAACTGATCGCGCACGGCTTTGCCATGGACGCGCGCGAAGCGACGAAGCTCGCCTTCCTCGCCGGGGTCGACATGTCGATGCAGTCGGGCTTCTACCTGAAGCACCTGCCCGATCTGGTCGCGAAAGGCGAGGTGCCGATGGCGCGGCTCGACCAGGCGGTGCGCCGCGTGCTGGCGCTCAAGGCGCAGCTAGGCCTGTTCGACGATCCGTTCCGCCGCATCGATCCGCGCCGCGAAAAGGCGCGGGTGCGCACCGCCGCCCATCTGAAGCTGTCGCGCGAGGCGGGCGCACGCTCGATTGTGATGCTCAAGAACGATGGCGACCTGCTGCCGCTGCCCAAATCGGGCAAGAAGATCGCGCTGATCGGTCCTTTCGTGCAGGGGCAGCGCGAACTGATCGGCACATGGAACGTCTATGGTTCGGATGCCGAAGCGGTCGACCTGCTGACTGGCGTCCGCGCCGCGGTCACCGATCCCGCGCTGGTCACCGCGGTCGACGGATCGGGCATCACCGACGCGATTCCCGGTGGGATCGAGGCGGCGGTGATTGCCGCGTCGCAGGCCGACATCGTGCTGCTGGCGATCGGGGAGTCGCAGAAGATGTCGGGCGAGGCGCAGTCGCGCGTCGATATCGGCATTCCGCAGGCGCAGCTCGATCTGGCGCAGGCGGTCCTCGCCACCGGCAAGCCGACGGTCATCCTGCTGCGCAACGGCCGGGCGATGGTGCTCGACAAGCCGGTGCTCGACGCGCGCGCGATCCTCGTCACCTGGTTCCTCGGATCGCAGAGCGGACCGGCGACCGCCGACATCCTGTTCGGCAACGTGTCGCCCTCGGCGCGTCTCCCGGTCAGCTTTCCCTACGCGACCGGGCAGCAGCCCTATTATTATGCGCACAAGACCACCGGTCGCCCCAATCCGCCGGGGCCGCCGATCGACTACAAGGCGCGCTATCGCGAGGGGCCGAACGCGGCGCGCTTCGCGTTCGGGCACGGGCTGACCTATGGTCGCATCGCCTATAGCGATCTAGATCTCGGCGGCGGGCGGCTGAACAGCGACGGCGCGCTGAAGGTCCGCGCGCGCATCACCAACAGCGGCACGCGCGCCGCGACCGAGGTGGTGCAGCTCTACACCCACGACGTCACCGCCAGCATCACCCGCCCGGTACGCGAGATGAAGGCGTTCCAGCGCGTGACGCTGGCGCCCGGCGAATCGAAGACGGTCGAATTCACGCTGCGCGCCGACGACCTGCGCTTCATCGGCATTCAGAACCGCCCGGTGGTGGAGCCCGGCAGCTTCCGCATCTGGGTGGCACCGTCGGCCGAGGCGGAAGGGGTGAACGGCAGCTTCGTGCTGGCGTAATGATGACGAACTCCCTCTCCCTCCCCGGGGAGAGGGTCAGCGCCTGACGCACCCGGCACCGGTCGTCGCGCGTTAACTCCTTTACGACGAAGGAGAAGATGCGATGACTGATGACGGAAAGCAGCCGAACCAGGCGATGGGCGGCACATCCGACGCCGCCAGGCCCGATGGCGTCAGCAATGTCGACGGCGGCGGGGAATCAGGCGGCGGGGCCTACCCCAATCCGCACGACGACAGCCATGCCGGTCGTTTTCAGGGCGGGCAGAGCGAACGGGACTATCATGGCGGCCCCGGCGGCCCGGACAGTCAGGCGGCCGGTACGGACGGGTCCGACTCCGAATAACCAAGGTCGCGGCTGATCGCCTGCGCGGTCGCCGCGACCCGCGGGCCGATCGCGTCGACGGTGTCGTCGGTCAGATATTGCGCGGCGGTGGCGATGCCGACCGCCGCGACGATCCCGCGCGACACGTCGCGAATCGGTGCCGCGATCGATCGGATGCCGTCATGGCCGACACTGTCGTGGATGACATGCCCGCGCGCGATATTGACGCGCATCGCCGCAACCCATGGCGCCGGATCGCTGCCGCCGGTCGCGCGGTGCAGGCGGGCCAGCCCGCTATCGTCCTCGTCGAACAGCAATGCCTTGCCAAGGCCGGTCTGCGCCACCGGACGCCGGTCGCCGGGGCGGGTCGACACCTCCAGCCGCCGCCGCCCCGCCGCGCGGTCGAGGTGCAGCGAATGGTCGCCGTCGCGCCGGCCGAGGAACACGCACAGTCCGGTGTCGGCGGACAGCGCCTCCATCCGCGCCCGGGCGGTGCGGACCAGATCGATCCGGCGATGCGCGGTGAACCCCAGCTGCAACAACATCGGGCCCAGCGTCAGCAGCCCGCGCTCCGCCGGTGCCACATAGCCGCGTTCGACCAGCGCCGCCGCCAGCCGGTGCGTGGTGGTGCGTGCCAGCCCCAGCCGCCGCGCCAGCTCGGCGACGCGCAGCGGCTCGTCGCGCAGCGCCTCGACCAGGTCGAGCCCGCGCATCAGGGTCTGTGTGCCGCGGGCGGCGCCGCCTGCGTCTGCGATCGGTTCGGTCATCGCGACATAGTATCAGCGGCGTGCCTCCGCGCTAGCCCGCGTCACGCGGCGTCCAGCAACGCCTGCGCCATCACCATCGTGCCGAGCGGCCCCGCTTCGTCGCCCAGCCCGGCCGGCACGATCCGCTCGTCGATCGACTGCGCATCGACGAACCCCAGATAGCCGCCGAGCGCCGCGACCACCCGTTCGCGCACCATCGGCAACAGCTGCGGCTGGCCCAACCCGACTCCGCCGCCGACGATGATCCGGGCGGGCGAGAGGGTGAGGAACAGCGTCGCGAACGCCTCGCCCAGCGCATCGGCGACATCGCGCCATGCCGGATCGTCGGCGGTGAGCAGGTGCGCCGGCTTGCCCGTCCGCGCGGCGATCGCCGGCCCGCTGACCAGCCCTTCGAGGCAATCGCCATGGAACGGACAGGCGCCGGCGAAATCGTCTCCCGTGCGGCGGCGAACGCGGATATGCCCCGCCTCCGGATGCATCATGCCCGTCACCGGCTGCCCGCCGACGATGATTCCCATGCCGACGCCGGTCCCGACCGTGACGTAGAGATAATCGGACAGCCCTGCCGCCGCCCCGTAGCGACCTTCGCCCAGCGCCGCGCCGGTCACGTCGGTATGGAACGCCACCCGGTCGAACCCGTCGCCCAGCGGGCCGACGATATCCGCGCCTGCCCAGTGCGGCTTCGGCGTCGGCAGCATGCGGCCTTCCGAGACCGAAATCGGCCCGAAGCTGGCGATCCCGATCGCTTCCGGACGATAGGCGTCGCGCCATGCGGCGAGCTTCGCCGACAGCGCGCCCAGCGTCTCCTCCGGGGTCGTGGTCGGCACCCGGAACCGGTCGATGATCTCGTGCCCGCGCCCGACGACCGCGATCGACTTGGTTCCGCCCAGCTCGACGCCGGCCACCATCGCTTCCGAACCCATCGCCCATCCTCTCGCCATTACCGGCCTGCTCATGGCGCAGCGTACCGCCGCACGGCAAGGCCGGCCTTTGCGCGGCAGAGGTACTTGCATCGGCAATCGATTGCAACGAATCGTTACGGCGGTATCTTTCCGCTGGCAGAACGAAGGAATATGTTCGTACAAGCAACGGCATGGAAGAACCGGCCAATTCATCGCCGCGGGTGCGGACGATAGCAGATCTCGCGCGGTTGGCGGGCGTGTCGCCGGGGACGGTGTCGCGGGCACTGGCGGGCAAGTCGCTGGTCAATGCCGAAACCCGCGACCGGATCCAGGCGCTGGCCAGCGAACACAGCTTTCGCCCCAATCAGATGGCCAGCCGGCTGCGGACCCAGCGCACCGGAGTGATCGGGGTCGTCGTGCCGCTGGGTCACGAACGGCGCCAGCATCTGTCCGATCCGTTCTTCATGACCATGCTCGGCTTCCTCGCCGATCGCCTGACCGAGGACGGCTACGACCTGATGTTGTCGCGCGTCATTCCCGACGCGACCGACTGGCTGGAGCGGATCGTCGATTCGGGGATGATGGACGGCGTGCTGCTGATCGGTCAGTCCGACCAGTTTCATACCATCGAACGCGTCGCGCGGCGCTATCGGCCGCTGGTGGCATGGGGCAGCAGCAACCTGCCGGGGCAGGTACATTGCGCGATCGGCACCGACAACATCGCCGGCGGGCGGCTGGCGGGCGAACGGCTGGTCGCCCGCGGTGCGCGGCGCATCGCGTTCCTCGGCGAACTGCGCGCCCCCGAGATCCGCCAGCGCTGCGAAGGCGTGGCGCAGGCGCTGGCGACCGCCAGCATCGCCCGGCCGCCGCTCCAGCTCGACACGCACCTTGCGTCGGACGTGATGGAGCAGGAGATCGCGGCGCATCTGGCGCGCGTCGGTCACGAGATCGATGGCATCGCCGCCGCATCCGACGTGATCGCGGTGACCACGCTGCGCGTCCTTGCCGACCGTGGCATCCGTGTGCCGCACGATATGCCGGTCGTCGGCTATGACGACCTGCCGCTCGCGGTCAGCGCGGTGCCGCGCATCACCACCGTGCGCCAGGATATCGCGCGCGGCGCCAACGAGATGGTCTCCGCGCTGTTCCGTCGCATCGCCGGCGAGGACGCGCCATCGGTGGTGATGCCGCCGGTGCTGATCGAACGCGATTCCGCCTGACGGACGGGGCAGGGGAGCGATCAACCCACTTGCGTCCCGGTGGCGCCCGACGCTATCGCTCGGCCACGGCGCGTGGGGCCTGTAGCTCAATGGTTAGAGCTGGCCGCTCATAACGGCTAGGTTGCGGGTTCGAGTCCTGCCGGGCCCACGCGCGCTGCATCCGTGGCGACGACCCGAAAGGCTGATGGACGCGATGTCCGCCCGACGGCCGGTCACGCAGCAGCGGGATCAACAGGGCGGCAACTGCCCGTCCCCGCACATCGCGATCGGACTGGAGTAGGACATAGGGGCCATGGCGCGCTCCGGCCCGGCCGCCGCCGACACCGTAGCGTGTGCGGGCGTCGCGTTCGTAGCCGACCTGCACCGATATTCCGGGATCATCATGGTAATAGCGTTCGTACAGGATGTCGCCGCCTTCCTGCGCCACGACCGGTACGGCGGGCGCGACCGCGGAGGCCAATACGAGGGTAAGGCATCTGCCAACCGTCGTCCGTTTCCTCGTGGTTCCTCGCCGGAAAAGGTTGCGGGACCGGTGACTCGCCCGTTGGCGATCGACAGCGCGCGCGCGACCGGCGTGGCAGCGGGAGGAAAAGTCTGTGCCAGAACGACGTTGCATCCATGGGTTTGCCTGGGCGCGCCGACGCGCCGTGCAGCATGACGGGTGAAGCGCGGCATTGCCGCCGACGCACGATCGCGTCCGTCCTGCGGGGGGCGCTTGTGCCGTGCCACGAATGCGACTAGGGCCGCTGCTCGCGTCGGGGAGTGGCGCAGTCTGGTAGCGCGCCTGCTTTGGGAGCAGGATGTCGCAGGTTCGAATCCTGTCTCCCCGACCACAAGATTAATCACTTGGCGGACGCCCGGTAGAGCCAGTTTACAGGTGGTTTACACCGCGGCCGGTTTAAGAGCGTCGTGACGCCCCTTACGCCACCCCGATGGCCATGCTCGCCGCAGCGGCTATTGCTGCGCGCGTTCCAGAAATGTCGACAGGCGATCGTCGTCGCTCATCGCGACGTTGAACCGCATATGGTCGCGCCACCCGCCGCTGGTGCTGAACACCGGGCCGGGCGCCAGCACGATGCCGTCGGCGATGGCGCGGCGGGCGAGGTCGACGGCATCGAGGCCGTCCGGCAGCCGTGCCCAGAGGAATATCCCCGCCGCCGGCTCGTTCCACGACTCGATGCCGACCGCGCGCAGCCGCTTGCTCACCCGCGCCGTGGCACGCGCGAGCCGGGTGCGGACGCCCTCGACATGGCGGCGATAGCTGCCGTCGGTCAGCACCGCGTGAAGCAGGTTGGCCGCCAGCGGGCTGCCCGCCATCGAGGTGGCGATGCGCAGATCGGCGAGCGCCTCGATCCAGTCGGGTCGGGCGGCGATGTGCCCGCATCGCACCGCCGCCGACAGCGATTTCGAGAAGCTGCCGATCCGGATCGTCCGGTCGAGGCCGTCGAACGCCGCCAGACGTGGCGACGCCGCATGCTCGAAATCCGCGAAGATGTCGTCCTCGACGACGGCCATGTCGTGCGCCTCGGCGATCTTGAGCAGGCGGTGCGCGGTCGGTGCGCCGAGCGAGGTGCCGGTCGGGTTGTGGATGCCGGAGTTGGTCAGATAGAAACGCGGGCGATGCACCGCGGCTGCTTTGGCGAAGGCGGCGACATCGGGCCCCGTCGGCGTCATCGCCACGCCGATAACCTTGGCCCGGTGAGCCCGCAGCAGCGCCAGAAAGTTGAAGTAGCAGGGATCGTCGACCAGCACGGCGTCGCCCGGCTGCAGCAGGAACCGGCAGACCAGGTCGAGCGCATGGGTGCCGCTGTCGGTCAGCAGGATCTGGTCGGGACCGGCATCGATCCCCTGATCCGCCATCCGCCGCGCCAGCAGCACGCGGAGCGGCAGCGAGCCGCGTGGCGAGGCATAGCCCGCCAGCGCACCGTCACCGCTCGCACGTGCGGCGGCGCGCAGCGCCTTGCGGAGCGCGTCCCCCGCCAGCCACTCGTCGGGCAACCAGCCGCATCCCGGCATCAGGTCATGGCGTTGCTCGCCCAGCGACTGTCGCAGCATCCACAACGGATCGACCTCGCGCTCCTCAGTGGTGCCGAGCCGGTCCAGCGCCAGCGGCGCGAGCGGCGCGGCGACATAGAAGCCCGACCCGGGGCGTGACCGGATCACCCCTTCGGCGGCGAGCCGGTCATAAGCGTCGACCACCGTCGAGCGCGCGACATTGCTCGTTTCCGCCATCGCGCGGATCGACGGCAGCCGCGCGCCCGGCGTCAACGCGCGCGCATCGATGCGGTCGCGGATCGCGCGCGCGACCATGGCGGTGCGGGTCTCGTCGGATCGGATGCGCATCGTGCTGCTGCTTTCACCAATACAGTTCGACAGGATTGTATCGGTCCGTGCCTGTTCGCACCAGCCGCCGCGGGGTAGCACGCGTCACCACCCGCAGGAGAATCGAGACCGTGACCCGTCCCTTCCGCCTCGTCGACGTGTTCGGCACCGATCCGCTGACCGGCAATCCGCTCGCGGTCATCGCCGACGCCGGGGGCCTGTCGGCGCAGGAGATGCAGGCGATCGCCGGCTGGCTGAACTTTTCGGAGACGACGTTCCTGTTGCCGCCGACCGACCCGGCGGCGGACTATCGGGTCCGGATCTTCGCCATGGCCCATGAACTGCCCTTCGCAGGCCACCCGACGCTGGGCAGCGCACATGCGTGGCTGGAAGCGGGCGGGCAGCCGAAGCAGGATGGCGTAATCGTGCAGGAATGCGGCGTCGGGCTGGTGGATATCCGGCGCGACGACGATCGGCTCGCCTTCGCCGCGCCGCCGTTGCTCCGCGGCGGTGCGCCGACCGAGGCGGAAATCGCGCAGGTCGCGACGTTGCTGCGCATCGACCGGACGGCGATCGTCGACGCAGCCTGGGCCGACAACGGTCCGGGCTGGATCGCGGTCCTGCTGGAGTCGGCAGAGGCGGTGCTGGCGGTCGATCCGGCGCGGCATCATCACGAACACATCGACATCGGCATCGTCGGCCCGCACGCTCCCGGCGGCGCGGTCGCATTCGAGCTGCGCGCGATCTTCAGCGACGCGCATGGCGGACTGATCGAGGATCCGGTCACCGGCAGCCTCAACGCCTCGGTCGGGCAGTGGCTGTTCGCCAGCGGCCGGGCGAGGGGCAGCTACGTCGCCGCGCAAGGCACCCGGCTGGGCCGCACCGGGCGCATCCACGTCTCGCAGGACGACACCGGACAGGTCTGGATCGCCGGCGCGACGCGGACCTTGTTCAGTGGTTCGGTGCACGGCTGATGCAGGTCGCGATCCTCACCTTCGACGGCTTCAACGAACTCGATTCGTTCGTCGCCGGCGCGATCCTCAACCGGCTGCGCCCGCACGGCTGGGCTGCGCATATCACCGCGCCGACCGGGACGGTGACGTCGATGAACGGCGTCGTCGTCCAGCGTCAGCGGCCGCTGGCGTTCGTCGAGGAGGCGGACGCGGTCCTGATCGGCAGCGGCCTCCGTACGCGCGAGATCGCTGCGGATTCCACGATGCTCGGGCAATTGCGCCTCGACCCGGTGCGACAGCTGATCGCGGCGCAATGTTCGGGGACGCTGCTGCTGGCGAAGCTCGGGCTGATCGGCGACCTGCCGGCCTGCACCGACCTCACGACCAAGCCATGGGTCGTGGAAGCAGGTGTCGATGTCATCGACGCACCATTCGCCGCGCACGGCAACGTCGCCACCGCCGGCGGCTGCCTCGCGGCCCCATATCTCGCCGCGTGGATGATCGCGCGCGGCGGCTCGATCGCCCTGGCCCGGGAGGCGCTGCACTATGTCGCGCCGGTCGGCGAGAAGGAGCGGTTCGTCGACCATGCCCTTTCGATCGTCGCAGGCGAGATGGTCGATGCCTGACGCGCGGATCAAGCGGACCCGACGACCTCGCCGACACGGACGTCCGACAGGTCCAGCCATGCCGCCATCCGCGCCAGCTCGGCGTGCAGGCGAGCAAGCGTGTCGTCGGGCGCACCCGGTTCGAGCGTGATGCGATGCGCCAGCAGCACGCCTGCTTGCCGATCGGCCTTGAGGTCGACCCGCGCGACCAGCGCCTCGTCCATCAGGAAGGGCAACACGTAATAGCCGTGGGTGCGCCGGTCCTGCGGCACGTAGATCTCGATCCGGTAGCGGAAACCGAACAGCCGTTCGGTGCGGCCGCGTTCCCAGATCAGCGGATCGAACGGCGCCAGCAAGGCCGCCGCGCGCACCCGCCGCGGCGGCGAGGCATCGCGATGCCGCCACGCCTTCTGGCTCCAGCCCTCGACACGGACGGGGACCAGCACACCGTCCTCCGCCAGATCGGCGATGGCGTGATCCGCCTCGTCGGGCTTCAGCCGATAGTAATCGCGCAGGTCGGCTGCGGTCCCGATACCCAGCGCCCGCGCGCTGCGCTCGACCAGCGCGCGCTGCGCCTTGGCGGCGGAGGGCGTCGGCATGGCGAGAACCGCGGGCGGCAGGACGCGCTCGGGCAGGTCGTACACCCGCGCGAAGCTGCCCCGCCGTGTCGCCGTCGTGATCCTGCCCGACCAGAACAGCCATTCCAGCGCGTGCTTGACGTCGCTCCATTCCCACCAGCCGCTGCGGCTGACGCCGTTCTCGAAATCGGCGGCGGTCAGCGGTCCCTCGGCGGCGATGCGGGCCAGCACGGTGCCGGCCTCGTCGCGGCGCTCGGTCGCGAAGCGGCGGAGGGCGCGATAGCCGATCTCGCCCCGCTCGGCGCGCGCCATCCGCCACCGCAGCAGCGGATGAAGGTCGAGCGGCAACAACGACGCCTCGTGGCCCAATATTCGAAGAATCGGCGCTGCCGCTTCGAACCCCAGGCGGCCCGTTCGAGCAGCGAGCGATCATAGCCGCCCAGCCGGGAGAACACCGGTAAGTAGTGGGCGCGGGCGAGGACGTTGACGCTGTCGATCTGGAGCAAGCCGGTGCGATCGACAGCCTTGCGGAGATGCGCCGCCATGGGCCGCACAGGCGGCGACTGTCCGAAGCCCTGGGCCTTGAGGGCGATGCGTCGCGCATCGGCCAGCGAAATGGTCATGCCGTGATGATGGTGGTGGTCGGGCGTCACCGTCAATCCCGGTGGCAGCGTCAACCCGTCACGTCTTCGCCCGCAAGGTGAAGCGGGTCATCTCCGACGGCACGCCGAGGCGAAGTGCGAAGCCCGGCCACAGCCCCGTGCCGTTGCTGACGTACAGGGTCATGTCGCCGACCCGATAGCGGCCCGCGACGAAACCGGCGTTCGCGCGGGCGACGATCCGATCCAGGCCCCGGATCATACCGCCATGGGTATGGCCGGACAGTTGCAGCGCCACGCCCCGCGCGGCGGCGTCCCGCGCCCGCTGCGGCTGATGATCGAGAAGAACGATCGGTGCATCGCCCGGCGCGCCGCGCAGCGCCAGTCCTACGTCCGGCCCTGCCTCGCCGACGCTCGGGGCGGAGAGATCGGTCACGCCGGCGACGACAATTTCCGCGCCGCCGCGCCGGATGACGGTATGGGCATTCGGCAGCATCCGGAAACCAAGCGCGGTCAGGTGCCGCATCCATGCGCGATAGTCGAAGAAATACTCGTGGTTGCCCGGGATCGCCCAGACGCCATCAGGAGCCTTGAGCGCGCGAAGCGGCTCTACATCCTTGCGCCGCATGTCGACCGAGCCATCGATGAAATCGCCCGTCACGACGATCACGTCGCTGCCCGCGGCGTTGGCGCGTGCCACGACGGCTTTTGCCCAAGCGGCGGGGAACAGTTTGCTGATGTGAAGATCGGTCAGTTGAAGGATGCGATACCCGTCGAACTGCGGCGGCAGACCTGCGATCTCGACCTCGACATCCTTGACCGGCGGGACCCGCACGGCGTTGGCGACCCCGATCACGCTGGCGATCATCGCCACGCCGATCGCGCCATATCGCACTGCATCCGGCAGCCCCGTGCGCTGCCACCGAAGGACTGCCGTCGTCAGCAGGCCGAGATCGAGCACGATCTGAACGAGCATGAGCAGCACCAGCGCCCCGAATGACCAGTTGAAGAGGATCACGACCAGGCGCGGAAATTCGGGTGCGAAGACCGAACCCGAGGATAGTCTGCTCCAGAGGTGATATTGCGAGACGATCAGCAGGAGTACGGCGATGACGACCTTGCTCCAGAGCGGCAGCGCCAGCGGCCAGAGGGTGCGGGACGCGACATAGATCGCGGGGATCAGGAATATGAGGAAGATGATCGGCATCCTTCAGGGAGCATCGGCGAGCAGGCGACGAGGGGTTGTCCCGCTTTAGCGCCGCCTGTCGCTCCACGCGACCGGCGATCGCGAACGCCGGCATCGGCGCATTCCTGTTCGCCGGTTCGCGGGCGGAAATGGCGTGTCCCCGGAACTTTCGTCGTGCACATGCGCGACGATGTGCCAGCAATGCGCGACAGGCACGGCGACGGGCGCGAGGGAGCGTCGGCTCAGTCGTCGCTTGGCCGGCCGATCCTGTATAGTCCCGATCGCGCCGGCAACGGTTTCCCCTTTCAGCTCAGCCGCACCGATCCGTCGCGGACTAGCCCGTCGATCGCAATGTGGACGGCGGGCATCGCACTGCGCCAGCCCGCCGGTGACAGCGCGCGCGCCACCTCGCTCGGGCAGATCGTCGCGCCCGCCGCGCGGCGCCCCAGAAGGTCCAGTGTCGCGGTGCGTGGATCGATCATCCGGTTCACTCCGGTCCCGCGCCCCCTCCGGTCGAACCGACGGGGGCCGTCTGCGTCAGGCGAACGCCCGTAAGCGCCGCCAGCCGCGCCAGCAGCGCATCCTGGAACCGGACGTCGGTCGCCTCTGCCGCCGGCTCCTGACGCCGCTGGTGATGCCAGTAACCGCCGCTGGTCAACGCGGCCGGATCGTCGCTGCCCGCCAGCCAGCTCTGCGTCCGCGCGCCCGTGTCGAGGTCGACCGGCGCGCTCGCGCCACCCATACGTGTCTGCACCCACCCCGGATCGACGGCGTTGCTCCGCACGTCGGGCCAGTCCTGGGCGATCGCGAGCGCCAGCGCGAGCAGATGCAGCTTGCTCTCGGCATAGGCGCGGGCCGTATCCCATGGCCGCGTCGTCCAGTCGAGGTCGTCGAGCGATCCCTCGCCGCCACGGTGCAGCCCGCTGCTAAGATAGACTAACCGATCGGGTCGCTCGATCAGCGCGGTCAGTATATAGGGCGCGAGCGTATTGACCGCGAGCAGCGTTGCGTGCCCCTCCGGTGTCGAGCCGCGCTCGGGCACCGAATAGAGACCGGCGTTGTGGATCACCGCGTCCATGCGACCGATCGCGTTCACCTGATCCGCGATCCGGCGGACGTCGTGTGCGCTGGCAAGGTCGCCGATCACGACGCCGCTCGCCCGCTCGCGGATCGCGCCCAGTTCGCCAGCGCGCTGTCCGGATCGAGCGTGCAGGACGACATCGTGCCCGTCGGCCAGCAACGATCGCGCCGCCGCTAGGCTGAGGCCATCGGTGCTGCCGGTAATGAAGACCCGTGCCATGTCCGTTCTTCCGCTACAGCGACCAGCCGCCGGTGTCGACGATCACCCCGCCATCCTGCCGGGCCGTGCCTTCGCCGCTCCGGTCAACAACGCGCCGGTCAGGAAGCCGTTGCCGTGCGGGCTGTAGGCTACCCGGATCACCTCGAAGGCGGGCGGCTGGTCCGCGTGCTGGCGAATCGGTGTCCGCCTCTTACGGGCTATCACCTCGATTATCCCGGTCCGGGCCAGCTCTCGCCCGCGATGCGGCGGCTGGTCGACGCGTTGCGGTTCCATGCGTGCGGCGCGACCGGTTCTGGCGTTCATTCCGGCTCCCGCTCAGTACGGATCGCATTCGGGGCCGAGGGACAGGCCGGCGGCGATGCCGATCGCAGGCGGGCCTCTTCCTTCTGCCGCTTCCACTCCGCCGTCCGCAGCAAGACATACTCCCGAAGGAGTTGCACCCGGCGGGGACGGAAACTGCGTCCGCCGCGTTCCAGCGCTTCGATCCGGGGCACTTCGAACGTCCGATGGGCCTCGCGCAGCAGGCACCAGCCGACCAGCATCAAGGTCCGTGGGCTATAGGACATGCCGAGCGGCAGGATCTCGCGCTCGGTCCGCCGCCCGCTGGCATCCCGATAGGCGATGCGGACGCTGCACTCGTCCCAACAGGCTTCGCGCAGGAGGTCGAGGTCGACCGCGATGGCGGCGCGCGGCTCGGGCGGGCGCCACGATCGCATGGTGGCATGCGCCGCCTGGCGTGCCTGCCGGTCGGGCAGGGTAGCGACGATCCGCGCGAGCGCGGTGCGCCCCGCCGTCGCCAGCGCGTCGTCGCCGAAGTCGCCGAGGCTCGCGACCCCGAGCATCAGCGCCTCGATCTCGAGGCGCGAGAAGCTCTGCGGCGGCAGCGTCGGATCTTCGGTCAACGTGTAGCCATAGCCCGCCGCCCCGTCGATCAGCACGCCGCCCGCGCGCAGCGTCGCGATGTCGCGATAGAGCTGCCGCGTCGAGACCTCCGTCTCCGTGGCGAGGCGGGTCGCGGTGACGGGTTTGGGAAGCCGCCGCAATGCGTCGAGCAACCGCATCAGGCGATCCGATCGTGCCATCCCTGCTGCCCGAAATTGTCAGGAGCCTGCTGGTAGACGGACAAGGTCATCCAACGCAAGGAGCAACCCGATGCGCACCCTCTATTACTCGCCCAACTCCCGGTCCGACACGGTCGTCGCGCTCGTTCGCATGCTGTCCGCCGACATCGCGATGCGCGAGGTGACCATCGCGCGACAGGACGGATCGGGCAGCCGCGATCCGGCCAACCCGCATCTGGAAGGCAAGGTGCCCTATCTGACCGACGGCGCGGACGCGGTGCGCGAGCGCGGCGCGATCATGCTCTATCTTACCGATGCCTATCCCGACGCCGGTCTGGGGCCGCTGCCGGGCGAGGCGGATCGCGGTGCCTATCTGTCATGGCTGTTCTACTATCAGGGCGTCATCGAACCGCTGCTGATCCTGAAGTGGGCGGACGTGGGCCATCCCGCGATCACCGCAGGCCTGCGCGACTTTGATACGATGATCGAGCGGCTGGCCGAGCCGCTGCGTCGCGGGCCGTGGCTGCTCGGCCAGCGCTTTTCCGCCGCCGACATGCTGTGCAGTTCGCCGTTCTTCTGGTTCGCCGACATGATGCCCGCGGACCCGGCGATCCGCGACTGGGTGGCGCGGTGCAGCGAACGGATGGGTGGCGACGGGAAGTAGCGGCCCTGCGGCGCCGACGCGCGATACCGGTATCCGCGTCGGGGCTTCGGTAGGGCGGCCACCGAAGGTCGGCGAATCGCCCTCAATCCTTCGGGACAGGCCCATGCTGTCCGTGACCGATCCGCCAGGGTCGCACCGCCCGCACGGGAGGCGGTGAAAGATACTGCACCGCAACAGGCAACCCCGGCTTACCGGCTTGTCCCAATCATGCCCCAATCGCGCCATCGTGGCGTCGGCCGCGTAACGATCGGAGCAGGGGGAGGATCGACGCGAAAAAGGGCGCCACCGTTGCCGGGGCGCCCTTTCCTGTATTCCATGGCTCCATGCTGCCGTGGCAGCACGGATAAGGAATTACATGCCGTTCAGTTCGCCGGCGTTCTCGATCGCGTCCGACGCGTCTTCGGCGTTCTCCGAAGCGTTCATCAGGTCGGCGGCAACTGCCTCGTTCGAGGTGTTCTCAGCCTGCGCTTCGAGATTGTCGGCGATCATTTCCAGGTTGTCCGACGCGGCATCGGCAGCGTTGTCGGCCGGGGTGTTCTTGCAGGCGGCGACCGAGAGGAGGCCGGCAGCGGCGGCGACGAGCATGATCTTCTTCATTCGGGTTACTCCCAGAAAATTCCATTTCGCGAATATCCCGGCGTCACCGCCGTCGCGAGATAGCCGCAATAACGCCTTGCGCAGCGCCGTCAATCGCGAATTGTGGCAGGAATGCGGCTTTGCGACCAATGGTGGACCGTGGCAGGGCCGCGATGAAGCGTTCGAATGCCCCGTTTCATGACCGAAATCCCACCGTAACGCTACGTTTTGTTGCATATGCGAAGCGGCGTTCGGTGATCGTGAGGATTTGCGCGGTCGCTGTCGATTTCCGTCGGGGATCGCTCCCGACGATGTCGATCGACCCCGCGAATCGCATGTCGCAGCGCCGGCCCGGTCACGGACGGACCGCGCGTTGCCAATCCGCCGGCCCATCGCTACATCGCGGCAGAACCATTTCACCCCCGATATTCGAACGGAGCCTTCGGCAATGGCCGTGCAGTACAGCTATGTGATGAAGGGTCTGACCAAGACCTTCCCCGGCGCGAACAAGCCGGTGCTCAACAACATCCACCTCCAGTTCCTGCCCGACGCCAAGATCGCGATCATCGGTCCGAACGGCGCGGGCAAGTCCACGCTGATGAAGGTCATGGCGGGGATGGACACCGAATTCAGCGGCGAGGCGTGGGCCGCGGACGGGGTGAAGGTCGGCTATCTGGCGCAGGAGCCGAAGCTCGACAACAGCAAGACGGTGATGGAAAACGTCAAGGACGGCGTCCGTCCGGTCGCCGACCTCGTCGATCGCTTCAACGCCATCTCGGCCGAAATGGGCGATCCGCAGGACGATACCGACTTCGACAAGCTGCTGGAGGAAATGGGCGAGCTGCAGGCGAAGATCGATGCGGTCGACGGCTGGAGCCTCGACAACCAGCTCGAAATCGCGATGGAGGCGCTGCGCTGCCCGCCGGGCGACGCCTCCGTCGAAAATCTTTCGGGCGGGGAGAAGCGCCGTGTCGCGCTGTGCAAGCTGCTGCTCGAAAAGCCGCAGATCCTGCTGCTCGACGAACCGACCAACCACCTCGACGCCGAAAGCGTCGGCTGGCTGGAAAACTACCTCAAGGAATATACCGGGAACGTCATCCTCGTGACCCACGACCGGTACTTCCTCGATAACGTCGTCAACTGGGTGCTCGAGCTCGATCGCGGGCGCTACTACACCTACGAAGCCAATTATTCGGGCTATCTCGAAAAGAAGGCCAAGCGCCTCGAACAGGAAGAGCGCGAGGAAGCCGGCAAGGCCAAGGCGATCCAGGACGAGCTGGCATGGATGCGCCAGACGCCCAAGGCGCGCCAGACCAAGTCCAAGGCCCGCATCCGCGCGTTCGACGAACTGGTCAAGAACCAGGAGAATCGCGCCGTCGGCAAGGCGCAGATCCTGATCCAGATCCCCGAACGCCTCGGCGGCAAGGTGATCGAGGCGCAGGGCCTGACGAAAGCGTATGGCGACAAGCTGCTGTTCGAGAATCTCGACTTCAACCTGCCGCCCGGCGGCATCGTCGGCGTGATCGGTCCCAACGGTGCGGGCAAGTCGACGCTGTTCAAGCTCATCACCGGACAGGAACAGCCCGATGGCGGCTCGATCGAGGTCGGGCAGACGGTGAAGCTCGGCTATGTCGACCAGTCGCGCGACGACCTCGACCCCAACAAGAACGTCTGGGAAGAGGTGTCGGACGGCCTCGACATCTTCCGCTTCGGCAAGCAGGAACTGGGCACGCGCGCCTATGTCGGCGCGTTCAACTTCAAGGGGCAGGACCAGCAGAAGAAGGTCGGCCAGCTGTCGGGCGGTGAGCGCAACCGCGTCCACATCGCCAAGATGCTGAAGGAGGGCGGCAACGTCCTGCTGCTCGACGAACCGACCAACGACCTCGACGTCGAAACGCTGCGTGCGCTGGAAGAAGCGCTGGAGTCGTTCGCGGGCTGCGCGGTGGTCATCAGCCACGACCGCTTCTTCCTCGATCGGCTGTGCACCCATATCCTCGCGTTCGAGGGCGACAGCCACGTCGAATGGTTCGAGGGCAATTTCGAAGCCTATGAAGAGGACAAGCGCCGCCGCATGGGCGACGCCGCCGATCGTCCGACGCGGCTGGCGTACAAGAAGCTGACGCGCTGATCCCGTGGCGGTGGTCGAGGACAATGGCGCGGGGTCGGACGATCCCGCCGATGCGATCCGCTATCGCCTCGACCAGCAGCGCATCTTGGCCGAGTTCGGCGGGATTGCGCTGCGCAGCCGCGACATCGACGAGATCGTCCGGGCCGCGGTCGAACTGGCGGCGCGCGGGATGCGCACCCGGCTGGCCAAGTTCCTGCACCGCGACGATCAGGGCGGGGCGCTGATCGTCCGCGCCGGCGTCGGCTGGGACGACGGCGTCGTCGGACAGGCGGAGATGGACAACGACCTGGCATCGCCGGCCGGTTTCGCGTTCAAGACCGGCGAAGCGGTGATCTCTAATCATCTGCGCGACGAAAAACGCTTCACCACGCCTGATTTCATGGCCGACCACGGCGTGAAGCGCGCGATCAACGTGCTGGTAGAGGCGAATGGCAAGCGGTTCGGCGTGCTGGAGGTCGACAGTCGTCAGGACGGGCGGTTCGAGGAAGACGACCTCGCCTTCATGCAGGGGTTCGCCAACCTGATCGGCGTCGCGATCGAGCGGCTGGATGCGGAGGCGGGGCTGCGTGCCGCGATCGAACATCAGGAACTGCTGACGCGCGAGGCGTCGCACCGGGTGAAGAACAGCCTCGCCATGGTGTCGGCGATGTTGAACCTGCAGATGCGCGAGGACGACGACCCGCGCGTGCAGCGGATGCTGGGCGATGCGCAGGCGCGGATCGTGGCGATCGGGCAGGCACACGACCAGCTGTGGCAGGGGGATCAGGTCGGCGTCGTCGCGCTCGACCGGCTGCTGTGCGGCATCGTCGACGGCTTACGCGAGCAGGCGCCCGACCACGCCATCGACTGCGACATCGCGCCGCTGGTGGTGAGCGGCGACACCGCCATACCGCTGGGGCTGTTGCTGACCGAACTGGTCACCAACGCGATCAAATATGCCTATGGCGACGGCGGCGGCCCGGTGTGGATCGAAACGCGCTGCGACGACGGCGCGCTGTCGCTGGTGGTAGCCGATCGGGGCGTCGGCCTGCCGGCGGGGCTCGATCCGAATGTGGTGCGGCCGAGCAGTCTTGGGATGCGGATGGTCAACAGCCTGACGCGGCAGCTGGGGGGTACGCTGGCGTTCGAGAACACGGCGCCGGGGACGCGGGTGGCGTTCGCGATGCCGTTGCCGGCGGCGGTGTAGATCGTTTCCGGCAGGGCCCTCACACCAGCTTCACGAACACCCCGGTATCGCGGCGTTCGACCTCGAACGCCTTCACCTTCTCGATCAGGTCCGACAGCCGCTTGAACCCGTAGTTGCGGGTGTCGAAGCTCGACCGGTTGGCCGCGCGCTGGCCGACTTCGGACAGGCTGGCGAAGCCGCGCTTGTCGACCTTCGACGCGTCATAGGCATCGGACAGCAGCTTCACCAGCGCGGCATCGACCTTCTGGCTCTTGCGCGGCGGGGTGGGATCGGGCCTCGCGGCAGCGGTCGCCGGGGCGGGGACGCCGCCGATAGCGGGGGGCAGCGGCATGTTCGCCACATCCTCGACATCCAGCGACCCGACGTCGATGAAGCGGGTGCAGCTCTCGCGGAACCCCTCGGGCGTGCGGTCGGTGCCGAAGCCGTAGACCGGCACCCCTTCCTGCCGGATGCGCTGCGCCAGCGGCATGAAGTCGCTGTCCGACGACATGATGCCGAAACCCGTGATGCGACCGCGCAGCAGCAGGTCCATCGCGTCGATGGTCATGCGCATGTCGGTCGCGTTCTTGCCCTTGGTGATGTCGAACTGCTGGAACGGTTCGATGCCGTGGCGCATCAACAGCGCCTTCCAGCTCTTCAGGCCCGGCTTCTCCCAGTTGCCATAGGCGCGGCGGACGTTGACCGTGCCGAATTCGGCCAGCACCGTCAGCACGGAATCGAGATAGGCGGCGCCGGCATTGTCGGCATCGATGAGCAACGCGACGTTGCCGGTGGGGGCGGAGTGGGTGACCATGCCCCCGTCTATCGCACTCGCCGCACGGGCGCGACCGAAACCGTCAGCCGCGCTGTCGAACCGCGTCGATGCTCCACGCCCCGCCGCCGGCCGCCGCCATATAGAGGAAAGCGAAGCAGTAGAGCACCGCCGCCTCGCCGCCATTGGCGATCGGGAACGGTCCCTGCGGCGCATGGGCCATGAAATAGGCGACCGCCATCATCCCCGACAGCACGAAGGCCACCGGCCGCACGAACAGCCCGACGATCAGCAACCCGCCGCCGACCAGCTCCAGTATCGCCGCGCCGTAGAGCAGTCCGTTCAGCGGCATCGGAAACGGCGGCAGGCCGAACAGCTTCGATACGCCGTGGCTGAGGAATACGAGGCCGAAGACGATCCGCATCGCGGCGAGCAGGCGGGGGGCGAGGGCGGCGGGCAGGGGCATGGCGGACGTCTCCGGACTGGACTGCACCCGGTGTCGCAGCGATGCGGCCATACCCCAAGCGCAATGATCGAAACGATCCGTTGCCTCATCCGGCGCGGTCGCGTTCCACCTCCGCGCGGCGCAGCATGGCGCGCGCCAGTTCCTGTTCGCCGAGCACCACCTGATCGACGCCGTGCCGTTCCAGATAGCTGACCTCCTCCGCCGAATGGGCACGCGACAGGATGTAGAGGCCGGCGTTCATGCCGCGGGCATGCTGGACGATCGCCCCGGCCTCGAACCCGCCGGGGATGGCGATCAGCAGCTTGGTCGCCTCCGCCACCCCGGCATCGCGCAGGACATTGGGGTCGAGCGCATTGCCCAGCACCACGCTCCAGCCATGCGCCTGCGCCGCGCGCGCGGTATCGGCCTGGTCCTCGATCACGACGAAGGCGCGGCCGGCATCGCGCAGGCCCTCGGCGATCAGTCGCCCGACGCGACCAGCGCCGATCAGCACGACATGGTCCTCGCGGGCTTCCTCGCGCGCAGCCTCGCGCGCCTGTGCCGGGCCGGGATCGTCGCCGCGACCGGCGACCGCCCCGAACAGGAACGGATTGACCATGATCGACAGGATCGCGCCGGCGAGGATCAGGTCGCGCCCCGCATCGGGCAGGACGCCCAGACTGGTGCCCAGCCCGGCGAGGATGAACGAGAATTCGCCGATCTGCGCGAGGCTGGCCGCGATGGTCGCCGCCGTCCGGTTGGGATGGCCGAACAGGCGGACGATGGCGAAGGCGGCGGCCGACTTGCCGATCACGATGATCGCGATCGTCGCCAGCAGCGGGCCGGGCTGCTGCGTCAGCACTTTCGGATCGAACAACATGCCGACCGACACGAAGAACAGGACGGCGAACGCATCGCGAAGCGGCAGCGTCTCCTGCGCCGCGCGCCGGCTGAGCGGCGTTTCGCCCAGGATCATGCCCGCGAAGAACGCACCCAGCGCGAACGACACGTCGAACGCCAGCGCCGCGAAAAACGCGACTCCCAGCGCGATCGCCAGCACGGCGAGGCGGAACAGCTCGCGCGATCCGGTATGCACCACCCAGTGCAGCGCCCACGGGATCACGCGCCGCCCGACGACCAGCATCAGCGTGACGAAGCCGGTGACCTTCAGCAGCGTCATGAGAATCGCGGTCAGGATCGCACCGGGCGCGGCGGCCTTCGCCGGATCGACCGCCGCGGCGATCACCGGCAGCAGGACCAGCGCCAGCACCATCGCCAGATCCTCGACGATCAGCCAGCCGACCGCGATCCGCCCGCGTTCGGTCTGGACCAGCGCGCGTGCCTCCAGCGCGCGCAGCAGCACGACGGTACTGGCGACCGACAGCGCAAGGCCCAGGACGATGCCGGCCATCAGCGACCAGCCGAGGAACTGCGCCAGTCCCCAGCCCATCAGCGTCGCCACCGCGATCTGCACGATCGCGCCGGGCACGGCGATGCGCCACACCGACAACAGGTCTTTAAGCGAAAAATGCAGGCCGACGCCGAACATCAGCAGGATGACGCCGATCTCCGCCAGTTCGGTGGCGATTCCCGAATGGGCGACGAACCCCGGCGTGAACGGTCCGATCAGCACGCCGGCGAGCAGATAGCCCGCGATCGGCGACATGCGCAGCCGGTGCGCCGCCGCGCCGAGCACGAACGCCGCGACCAGCGCGGTGACGATGGTTCCGACCAAAGGGGTGTAATGCGGCATCGGCGCTCCTGTAAGGGGGAAGTTCTCCTGCGCCAACGACCGGACCGGCGCCGAGGTTCGCTTAGAGCGGTTTCCGACCAGGTTGAACCGCCGTCATCGCCCTTCGGGCGCCTGCTGCGCAGCGGGGCGCTTTCCATCCGGGGCGGCGTTGCTCGTCGGTCACGATGCTGCAGCATCGCTCCCTCCTCGCGCCTTGCCCCGAACCGAAATCACCGCCGTGCCGGTGATCCAACCTGATCGGAAACCGCTCTAACCGCCTGAATTGCCAGAAAGCCTTGCCGTACCCTACCGGCCGTTCGCCGACCAGTGCGGTGGATCGGACGCCAGTTTCAGGACACCGAAACTGGCGCCGACCTGGTTCAGCACCGCTGCCGACCTGGGACCGATCGACATTCAGCGAATTGGAGCGCCATCCAGCAGGATCAGGAGCCTTTCTGGTTCACGTACCCCCGCGCAGGCGGGGGTCCAGAGCCACGAATGTCGTCCTGCCGTTACTCTGGACCCCCGCCTGCGCGGGGGTACGGCCTGAAGGTCGATCGGTCCTAGCCGCCGCATCCGTCGCGCGGCTCGCCGCAACGCTTCACGGATAGGTGATCGCCATCACCTCATATTCCTTTGCGCCCGCCGGCAGCGTCACCGTCCGCACGTCGCCCACCGCGCTGCCCCGCAAGGCCCGCGCCATCGGCGAGTTCCAGCCGATCCGCCCCTTGCCCGCATCCGCCTCGTCATCGCCGACCAGTTCGAGCACGCGGTGGTTGTCGTCCTCGTCGGCGATGGTGACGGTCGCGCCGAACCACGCGCGGCCGCGCTCGGTCTGGGTCGCCGGATCAACGACGCGCGCCGCCTTCATCCGTTTGGCGAGGAAGCCCAGCCGCCGGTCGATCTCGCGCAGCCGCTTGCGGCCATAGATATAGTCGCCATTCTCCGACCGGTCGCCATTGCCCGCCGCCCATGCGATGACGTCGAGCAGCTTGGGCCGCTCGTCGCCCAGCAACTGGTCATATTCGGCCTTGAGCACGCCATAGCCCGCCGGCGTGATATAGTTCGGACGCGGCTCGCTCATCCGGGCTGGTTCTTGCGCAGATACCAGCTGAGGTTGTTCGGCCCGCGCGACCGGGCCTTGTCGGCATGGATCAGGTCGTAGACGACCGCGTTCTCCAGCACGCGCTGCACATAGCCGCGCGTCTCGGTGTACGGAATCTTCTCGATCCAGTCGATCACGTCGACGCCGGGCGTGCGCGGATCGCCGTTGGCGCGCAGCCACTTGTTCACGTTGCCGGGGCCGGCATTGTACGCGGCCACCGCCAGCGGATAGCTGCCGCCATAATAGTCGAGCATCCGCTGGATGAAGCTGGACCCCAGCGCCATGTTGTACGCCGGATCGTTCAGCGACGCCGGATTGTACGACAGGCCGAGCTTGCCCGCGGTCTCGCGCGCGGTGCCGGGCATCAGCTGCATCAGCCCGCGCGCGCCGGTACGGCTGACGGCGGTCCGGTCGAACTGGCTTTCCTGCCGCGCGATCGCGTGGATCAGCGTGAACTGGTCGCGCTGCGCCCCGCTGACCGGCACGGACGGGTAACCCGCCAGCGTATAGTCGCTATGCCCGTTCACCAGCGCGCTGCGCCCGACCATCACGCTCAGGTCGGGGCGGTCGATCGCCCGCGCCAGCTCGACCGCCAGCGCATGGTCGGTATCGCTGCGCGCATCCTCGGCGATCTTGCGGATGAAGAGGCCCTGATCGCCATATTGGCCGGTGCGACCCAGGTAGCGCGTCGCCTTGACCACGTCGCTGTTCATGTATGCGGCGCGGACGGCGGCCGGCACCGCCGCCGGATCGGCGGTGTTGCCCGGCGCGCGCAGCGGGCGTCCGATGCGCTCGCTCGCCAGTTGGCCATAGAACAGGTCGCCGAGATCGGCCGCCTGCGCATACCAGCGATCGGCGGTGGCGCGGTCGCCCGCCGCCTCGGCGGCGCGGCCCGCCCAGTAATAGCCCTTGGTCCGCACGGTCGGCGTGCGCGACCCGCTGGCATAGCGCGCGAACATGCCAGCGGCGTCGGCAGGGCGGTTCAGCCGTTGCAGCGCGACCGTGCCTGCCAGCCACGCGAGGCTGGTATAGTCGTCGCGCTCGCCATAGGCGGCATCGGCGATGACCGTGCCGGCGGGAAAGGCGTCGTCGATCTGCGATGCGATGCGATAGGCCAGATCATACTGGCTGTCGGCCTGTGCCGCCTTGGCATTGGTCAGCAGGACCTCCAGCCATTCCTCGACATCGCCCGGCGTCCGCGACAGCCGGCGCGGCTGCGCCAGGAACGATCGCGCCGTCCCCGACTGTCCGGTCGCGCGCAGCCATGTCGCGCGATCGGCGACATAGCCCGGATCGTTGCGGTCGACGCCCGGCTGCTCGCCCCGCACGCTGGCATCCGCCGCGCTGGTACGGAACGCGATCCGCGCGTCATAGGTGGGGCGCATCGCTGCCGACGCATAGCCGATCTGCCGCCCGGCGGCGCTGGTCGCGCCCTGCCACAGCAACCGGTCCATCCGCGCGTCGTGATCCTCGGGGCGCAGCGCCGATGCGAACTGCCCCAGCAGCTTCGTCTCGTCGGCGGTGCGCAGCGCGCCGCGCCGCCATGCCGCGCGGGCCGCTTCCTGCGCCTCCGCCGTGCGCCCGCTCGCCGCCAGCGCCTCGGCATGGCGCAGACGCCCGGCGGCGGTCATCGGCGGGAAGCGGGCAAAGAAGCGCAGCACCGTCGCCGCATCCTGCCCGCCATCGGCCAGCACGGTTTCGGCGGCGGCGCGGCGGCTGGTCTCACCCGGAAAGCCCGGATGCGCCAGCAGGAAGCGGGCATAGTCGCCGAAGGGATAATTGTCCGACTGCTGCAGCCGTTTCCAGTCGGCCAGCACCGGCTGGATCGGGTCATAGGCCGGGGCCGGCGCGACCTGCTGCACCATCGGGCGGGCAGGGGCGGGCACCGGCTGCACCATCGGCGCTGCGGGCGCCTGGACGGGCATCGGGGCGGTCGGGGTGAACATCCCGGCGGCCATGGCGGCGCTCGCGACGCCGGTGAGCAGGAACGCGCTCTTGAACACGGTGGTCAGCATACTGGACATGATATGGAAGCGCGCCCTATCTGTCGCCACCTTTTCGGCTCGAATCCCTGTCCACGGAGCGCGTTTCCCATGTTTTCCGGATCGATCCCGGCCCTCGTCACGCCCTTTGCCGACGGCTCGTTCGACGAGGCGTCGTTCCGCGCGCTCATCGACTGGCAGATCGAAAGCGGGTCGAGCGCGCTGGTCCCCTGCGGCACGACCGGCGAAGCGGCGACGATGACGATCGAGGAACACGACCATGTCGTGCGCGTCTGCGTGCAGCAGGCGCAGGGCCGGGTGCCGGTGATCGCGGGCTGCGGATCGAACGACACCGCCGTCGCGCTGCACCACATCCACGCCGCAAAGGCCGCGGGCGCCACCGCCGCGCTGCTGGTCCCCCCCTATTACAACCGCCCGAACCAGGAGGGGGTGTTCCGCCATTTCGAAGTGCTGGCGGCGCAGGGCGGCCTGCCGATCGTCCTCTACAACGTGCCGGCGCGCACCGTCACCGACATCGCAGTCGAAACGGTCGAACGCATCGTGAAGGTGTTTCCCGAGGTGGTCGTCGGCATCAAGGACGCGACCGGCCAGATGGCGCGCGTGTCCGAACACCGGCAGCGCTGCGGCGCCGCCTTCGCCCAGTTGTCGGGCAATGACGACATGTCGCTCGCCTTCATGGCGATGGGCGGCATGGGCGCGATCTCGGTCACCGCGAACGTCGCGCCCGCGATGTGCGCCGAGTTCCAGGACGCGTGCGCCGCGGGCGATTACGGCCGCGCGCTGACGCTGCAGGACCGGCTGTATCCGCTCCACGCCGCGCTGTTCACCGACGCATCGCCCGCGCCGGTCAAATATGCGCTGGGTCGCGTCCGCCCGGGCTTCCCGACCGACCTGCGCCTGCCGATGACTCCCGCATCGCCCGCGTCGCGCGCCGCGGTGGACGCCGCGCTGGCCCATGCCGGCCTGGTGGGATGAACCGTTCGGGATGCGGCGCGCGCGGCATTGCCGCGGCGGTGGCATCGCCGTAACACGCTGCCCCTATGCCTAACGGACCCCTTTCGGTGCAGACGCTTACCGGCGCGGAGATCGCCGCGCACGACTGGGCGGCCACGCCGCTCGGCCCGGTCGATCGCTGGCCGGTCGCGCTGCGCTCGCTGCTGGCGATGATGCTGTCGTGCCCGACGCCGATGTTCCTGGCATGGGGGCCGGAGCTGCGCTGCTTCTACAACGACGCCTATCGCCCGCTGCTGGGCGTGCGGCTGGCCGGCTCGCTGGGCGAGCGGTTCGACGTCGTCTGGGCGCATATCTGGGACGAACTGGTGCCGCTGGTCGACAAGACCCTCGCCGGCGGCAACGTCGTCGCGACCGACATGCAGCTCGACCTCGCCCGCACCGGCGAGCCGGAGGAAAGCTGGTGGAGCTTCACCTATTCCCCCGCCTTCGACGATCGCGGGCAGATCGCCGGGCTGCTGTGCGTGACCGGGGAGACGACGGCGCGGGTGCTGGCCGAGCGGGAGCGTGCCGCCGCCGACGAACGTCTGCAACTGGCGCTGTCGGCCGGGCGCAACATCGGCGCGTGGGACTGGGACGTGCCGACCGACATCGTCCGCGCCGATTCGCGCTTCGCGCTGCTCTATGGCGTCGACCCGGCGGTCGCGGAGGCCGGCGCGCCGATCGCGACCTTCTTCGCCCACATCCATCCCGACGACCTGCCCGCGTTGCAGGTCGCGATCGAACGCGCGATGGACCCGGCGGGCAACGGCACGCTGGTCGCCGAATACCGGCTGGTGTCGGACGACGGCAGCAGCCGCTGGGTTTCGGCGCAGGGACGCTGCGCGTTCGACGAGGCAGGCCGCGCGGTGCGCTTTCCCGGCGTCAGCTTCGACATCGACGACCGCAAGCAGGCCGAACTCGCCGCGCTGGCCGCCAAGGCCGAGCGCGAGTTCGTCCTGCAACTGAGCGCGCGGCAGCGTGCGGCGACCGATCCGGAAGCGATCATGCGCTTCACCGCGCGGGCGCTGGGCGACTGGCTGCACGTCCACCGCGTCGGCTTCGCCCGCATCGCCGCCAATCGCGTGCGCTACATGGGCGGATGGAACGACGGCATCCTGCCGCCGCTGATCGGCGACCACAGCCTCGACCGGTTCGGGCAGGACAACAACGCGCTGCTGCGCGCCGGGCGGACGATCGTGTCCGACCGGTTCGACGTCGATGCGACCTTCGAACCCGAACTGGTCGCGACCTATTCGGCGCGGTCGGGCATCTGCGTGCCGCTGCGCCGCGACGGGCGGCTGGAAGGGCTGCTGATCGTCGGCCATGGCGAACCGCGCCGGTGGATGCCGGGCGAGATCGCGCTGGTGCAGGAAGTGGCGGAGATCAGCTGGGTCACCGTCCAGCGCGCCGACGCACTGCTGCGGCTGGAGGCGAAGGTCGGGCGGCAGGACGCGCAGCTCGAACGCGTCGCCACCGAACTGCACAACACCGCCAGCGCCCGCGCCGCCGCCGAGACGCAGGTGCGCCAGTTGCAGAAGATGGAGGCGGTCGGCCAGCTCACCGGCGGCATCGCGCACGATTTCAACAATATGCTGGCGGTGGTGATCGGCGGGCTCGACATGATCGACCGTCGCCTCGCCGCCGGGCGGCACGATGTCGACCGGTATGTCGAGGCCGCGCGCGAGGGCGCCACGCGTGCCGCCGCGCTCACCCAGCGGCTGCTCGCCTTTTCGCGCCAGTCGCCGCTGTCGCCCGAACCGGTCGAGGGCAACCGGCTGGTCACCGACCTGACCGACCTGCTCACCCGCACGCTGGGCGAGCGCATCGCGGTGGAAACGGTGCTGAGCGCCGGGCTGTGGCGCGCGGAGGCGGATCGCGGGCAGCTGGAGAACGCCATCGTCAACCTCGCGGTCAATGCCCGCGACGCGATGGACGGCGGCGGCAAGCTGACGATCGAGACCGCCAACGCCCATGTCGGCGACGATTATGCACGCGAGGCGGACATGGCGGCGGGCCAATATGTCCTGATCGCCGTCACCGACACCGGCACCGGCATGGAGAGCGAGGTGCTGGCCAAGGCGTTCGACCCGTTCTTCACCACCAAGCCGGTCGGGCGCGGCACCGGTTTGGGTCTCAGCCAGGTGTTCGGTTTCGTCCGCCAGTCGCGCGGCCATGTCCGCATCTATTCCGAAGTGGGGGTCGGCACGACCGTCCGTCTCTATCTGCCGCGATTCTATGGCGAGGAGCCGACGCCCACGCCGCGCGCCACGTTGCAGCCGATCCGTCGCGGATCGAGCGACGAAATGGTGCTGGTGGTCGAGGACGAACCGCGCGTCCGCAGCTTCTCGGTCGAGGTGCTGCGCGATCTGGGCTACGGCGTGCTGCACGCGTCGAACGGGCCGGAGGCGCTGGAGCTGCTCGAACAGGGGGTGCGCGTCACGCTGCTGTTCACCGATGTCGTCATGCCCGGCATGACCGGCCGCGAACTGGCCGACCGCGCGCTGCTGCTGCGCCCCGACCTGCGCGTGCTCTATACGACCGGCTATACCCGCAATGCCGTGGTGCATAACGGCGTCCTCGATCCGGGGACGCGGCTGCTGCCCAAGCCGTTCGGGGTCGACGAACTGGCAAGGAAGGTCCGGGAAGCACTAGACGCCTGACTTCCTCCCCGTGCCGGGGAGGATTTGCGCCACCCGCTTCCCTCCACGCCCCCGACACCCTATGTCGCTGCCCATGAGCCGTCCGCGTCCCCAGCTGTTCGACAAGAAGAAGACCGTCGCCGAAAACCGTCGCGCGCGGTTCGATTACGAGATCGACACGGTCTACGAGGCCGGCATCGCGCTGACCGGGACCGAGGTGAAGTCGCTGCGCTTCGGCGAGGGGACGATCGCGGAGAGCTATGCCGATGTCCGCGACGGGCAGGTGTGGCTCATCAATTCGAACATCCCCGAATTCAGCCACGGCAACCGCTTCAATCACGAACCGCGCCGCCCGCGTAAACTGCTGCTTCACGAACGCGAGATAAACAAGATGCACGGCGCGGTGGCGCGCGATGGCATGACGCTGGTCGCGCTGTCGGTCTATTTCAACGGCAAGGGCCGGGCGAAGGTCGAACTGGCGCTGGCCCGCGGTCGCAAGACCCACGACAAGCGCGAGCACATCAAGGAGCGGGACTGGAAGCGTGAACAGGGAAGGTTGCTCCGCGACCGTGGCTGACCGCGACGGCGACGACCGGCAGCTGGGCGCGCGTGCGCTGCGCTGGGTCCGTGCGAACCTGCCGACCCGCGAATCGATGGAGGCCAACCGCTTCCTGCGCCCGGTGGCGCACCGCGTGCTGGCGCCCGAATTGTGGCGTTTCACCCGCCGTTCGGTGCCGCGCGGCGTCGCGCTGGGCATGTTCACCGGCATCCTGATCCCGCTGGGGCAGATTCCGGCGTCCGCCGTCCTTGCGCTCCCCTTGCGCGCCAACGTGCCGGCGGCGGCGCTGACGACGTTCTTCACCAACCCGATCACCACGCCGCTGCTGTTCATCCTGTACTACAAGGTCGGGGCATGGCTGCTCCACCTCGACCGGGTCGTGCCCGGCGACCCGATCGGCAACGCCGTGGCGGCACCGCCCGGCTGGCTCGAATGGCTGGTGGCGGAGGTCGGCCCGGCCACGGCGCTCGGCATGGTGGTGTGCGCGGTGATCGGCGCGGTGCTGGGCTATGCCGTCGCGGCGCTCGGGTGGCGGGCGTGGATCGGCGCGAAGTGGAAACGGCGCGGGCATGGGGCGCGGTCCTGAATCACCCCAACCGTTTGTGCTGAGTAGGGGCTGAGCTTGTCGAAGACCCGTATCGAAGCACTGGTGGCAACGGTCCTTCGATACGCCATTTCGACAAGCTCAATGGCTACTCAGGACGAACGGCTAAAGTTTGATCCACTCATATTGAACCGGGCGTCATCGCGGCGAAGGCTGGGATCTCCCGGTGGTAGCGCGCAGCAGGAGCCGATGGAGACCCCAGCCTTCGCTGTGGTGACGTTTCCATACCGATGGATCAAACTCTAGATATTGACGATCGATAAGCCGGGGTGCAGCATTGCCGTATCACCCGATACGAAGAGGCTTATTCGATGCGGCGTAGTTTCGTCCTCACCACCCTGCTCGCGGCGTCCGCGCTGTCGGCCTGCACGACTACGCCGTCCGGCCCGGTCGAAACCGCCGCCACGACGCCGGCGTCCGCCGCCGAAACGCCGCCCGCCCCGGCAAGGCCCGAGATCGGCAGCTTCGGCTTCGACGCCGCCGGCATGGACCGCGGCGTCAAGCCGGGCGACAATTTCTACAAATACGCCAACGGCAACTGGGAACGCATCACGCCGATCCCCGCCGACAAGTCGAGCTACGGCATGTTCACCGCGCTGGACGACCTGTCGAAGACGCGCACCCGCGAACTGCTGGATGCGGCGAAGGAGGATCCCGATTCGAAGATCGGCGTCGCCTATGCGACCTTCCTCGACCAGGCGGCGATCGAGGGCAAGGGGCTGGCGCCGATCCAGCCCTGGCTGACCGAGATCAAGGGCCTGTCGTCGAAGGCCGGCTATGCCGCGCTGGCGGCGAAGGCCGCGCAGTCGGGCGTGGGCGGGCCGTTCGGCGCCTATGTCAGCCCCGACGACAAGGCACCGACCGTCTATGTGTTGCAGACGTCGCAGGCCGGGCTCGGCATGCCCGACCGCGACTATTATCTGTCGACCGACGCCAAGCTGGTCGAACAGCGCAAGGCCTATCAGGCGCACCTCGCCAAGATGCTGACGCTGGCCGGCGAGCCGAACGCGGCGGCGCGTGCCGCGGCGATCGTCGCGTTCGAGACGCAGATCGCCAGGGCGCACTGGACGCGGATCGAGAGCCGCGACGCGAACAAGACCTATAACAAGATGACCATCGCCGACCTGCGACGGCGCGCGCCCGGTTTCGACTTCGCGACCTATTTCCGCACGCTGGGCGCCAACACCCCCGACGTGATCGTCGCGCAGCCGACCGCGTTCACCGCCATGGCGAAGGTCATCGGCGCGACGCCGATCGGCGTGCTGAAGGACCAGATGCTGGTCCGCTCGCTCGACGGATTCTCCAGCGTGCTGCCGCAGGCGTTCGACCAGGAGAACTTCGCCTTCTACGGCACGATCCTGTCGGGCACCCCGCAGCAGGAGGAACGCTGGAAGCGCGCGGTCGACTTCACGTCGGACGCGGTCGCCGACGATGTCAGCAAGGCCTATGTCGCGAAATACTTCCCGCCCGCGACCAAGGCCGCGGCCGACACGCTGGTCCGCAACGTGACCGAGGCGATGGGCCGCCGGCTCGACGCGCTCGACTGGATGGCGCCCGAGACGAAGGTGAAGGCGCGTGCCAAGCTCGCCGCGTTCACGCCCAAGATCGGCTATCCCGACCAGTGGCGCGACATGAGCGACCTGACGATCACGCCGGGCGACGCGTTCGGCAACATGCTGCGCGCGAACCAGTGGCAGCAGCGCTACAACGTGCAGCATCTGGGCAAGCCGATCCAGAAATGGGAATGGTTCATGACCCCCATGACCGTGAACGCCTATGCGAACCCGGTGATGAACGAGATCGTGTTCCCCGCCGCGATCCTCCAGCCGCCGTTCTTCGACCCCAACGCCGACCCGGCGGTCAATTACGGCGCGATCGGCGCGGTGATCGGGCACGAGATCAGCCACCATTTCGACGATCAGGGCCGCAAGTACGACGTCAACGGCAGCCTGACCGACTGGTGGACGCCCCAGGACGTGAAGCGGTTCGACGAACGCACCGCCGCGCTGGTCAAGCAGTATGACGCCTACGAACCGCTGCCCGGCCTGCATGTGAAGGGCGAACTGACGCTGGGCGAGAACATCGCCGACCTTGCCGGCCTGACGGTCGCATGGGACGCCTACACCCACGCCTATCCGGGCGAGCAGAAGGCGATCGACGGCTTCACGCCCGAACAGCGTTTCTACCTCGGCTGGGCACAGGTCTGGCGGCGCAGCTACCGCGAGGCGAATTTGCGCCAGCGGCTGCTGACCGACCCGCACAGCCCGTCCGAACAGCGCGCCTGGGTCGTGCGCAACCTCGACCCGTGGTATTCGGGCTACAAGCCGGCGGCCGGCGACAAGCTGTTCCTGCCGCCCGAACAGCGCGTCCGCATCTGGTAAGCGGGATAGCGGTCTCCCGCGCGGTGCGTGTGGAGACGGCGCCGCTCGCGGCAATGGGCAATGACGATCCCGGGCAACGGATCGATCCGCGCCGATGCGGCAGGGCGCACGATCGGTGCCGTCCCCTGCGACCAGCCGCCCGAACCGCCGCTTGACGCCGGACCCCGAACCACCCCAACAGCTTGGTCATGCTGCCCAGTTCTTCGTCCGTCCCATCGCCGGTCCTGCCCCTTGCCACCGCCCTGATCGCGGGCGTGGCGGCGGCGGCGATCGTGTTGTGGACGCTGGGCAGCGTGCCGGTGGCGACCGGGTTCGTCGCGGCGGCGCTGGTGCTGGCCGGGGTCGGGTTCGGCGTGACGCGCTGGCGGACGGGCGCGTCGCCGCAGGAACCGGTCGTCGACTGGTCGCTGGCGCAGACGATCGCCGCGGTCTGCCCGCACGCGCTGGCCGTCACCGACCGTGCCGGGCGGCTGGTGTGCGCCAACGACCGCTATGCCGCGCTGTTCGGCGGCTATCCGACGCCGCCGGGCGTGCTGGGCGACGGCGTCGATGCGGGTGCGCTGGCCGGAGCGGCCCGCGCGGCGTGGCGCGACGGCGATGCGAAGGTCACCGTGCGGCAGGGCGACGCGCCGCTGGTCGTCACGCTGGCCCGCGCCAGCGACTCGATGCTGGTCTGGCGTTTCGAGGGCGGACAGGTCGTCGCCGAAGCGGTGACGATGCGCGCGATGATCGCGGGCGACGCGGGCGAGCGGCTGGGCGCGGCGGGCGTGATGATCGCGCTGCTCAGCGCCGATGGCCGCATCCGTGCCGCCAACCGCGTCTTTCGCGCCCGCGCCGTCGGCAACGAGGATGCGGCGATCGAGGGCCGCGACTTCGCCCGCTTCCTCGTCACCGACAATCGTGGCCGCGTCCGTTTCGATCGCGAGGGGCTGGGCGGCGATCCGCTCCGCATCGTGCAGGTGCCGTTCGTCGACGATCCCGCCGGCCCGATGCTGGTGGCGATGCTGGACGAGGAGGAGGCGCCGGTCGGGCTGATGCCGATCGCCGCGCCGGGTTCGGCGGCACAGGTCCGCGCGCTCGTCTCGCTGCTGCCGGTCGGCATGGCGCTGGTCGATCGCGACGGCCGCTTCCTGCACATGAACGACGCCTTCGTCCGCGCGACCGGCGTCAATCCCGTCGCCCCGCCGCTCTATCCGGGCGACCTGGTGGTGCGCGAGGACAAGGCCGCGCTGGCCGATGCCGTCCGCCGCTTCGCCGGCGGGGCGCAGCACAGCGCCGACATGGCCGTCCGGCTGAACGACCGTGCGGAGGAACCCGTCGCGCTGTCGATCGCCGGTGCGCGGGGCCTGGGCGAGGCCGCCGTCGTCCTGTCGCTGCGCGACACCGGCGAGGAGGGCAAGCTCAAGCGGCAGGTGGCACAGGCGACCAAGATGCAGGCGGTCGGCCAGCTCGCCGGCGGCGTCGCGCATGATTTCAACAACATCCTGACCGCGATCATCGGGCATTGCGACCTGATGCTGATGCGCCATTCGCCCGGCGACAGCGATTATGACGACATCCAGCAGATCCGCGCCAATTCTAACCGCGCCGCCAGCCTGACGCGCCAACTGCTCGCCTTTTCGCGCCAGCAGACGCTGCGCCCGCAGGTATTGCAGCTGCCCGACGTCATTTCCGAAGTCTCCAACCTGCTGAAACGCCTGCTGGGCGAGACGGTGCAGCTGGTCGTCAACCATGGCCGCGGGCTGGGGTCGGTCCGCGCCGATCCGGGGCAGCTCGAACAGGTCGTCGTCAACCTCGCGGTCAATGCCCGCGACGCGATGCTGGCGCAGGGCGGGCGGGGCAGCGTGCTGACGATCGAGACGCTGGCGACCAGCGCGCAGGAAGTCCGCGCGATGGACGACGACGTCCTGCCGGTCGGCGACTACGTGACGCTCAAGGTGTCCGACACCGGCACCGGCATTCCCGCCGACGTGCTGCCCAAGATCTTCGAACCGTTCTTCACCACCAAGGAAGTGGGCAAGGGCACCGGTCTGGGCCTGTCGACCGTCTATGGCATCATCAAGCAGTCGGGCGGCTATATCTTCGCCGAATCGCGTGGTGGTCAGGGGTCGACCTTCACAATCCACCTGCCGGTCCACGCCGCCGCCGCCGAACCGCCGCGGCTGGGCACCAACCCCAAACTGCGTGCCGAGCCGGCCGAGCCCGCCTGGGGATCGGGCACGATCCTGCTGGTGGAGGACGAGGACATGGTGCGCGCCATCGCCGAACGCGCGCTGACGCGACAGGGCTACAGCGTGATGACCGCCGAGAATGGCGAGGCGGCGCTCGAACTGCTCGCCGATCGGCCGCATATCGACCTGCTGATCTCCGACGTGGTGATGCCGACGATGGACGGACCGACGATGGTCGGCCATGTCCGCAAGGCATATCCGGCGCTGCCGATCCTGTTCATGTCGGGATATGCCGAGGAACAGTTGCGCCGTTCGATTGATCTGGATCAGGTATCGTTCCTGCCAAAGCCCTTTTCGGTGCAGCAACTGGCCACCGCGGCGCGCGACGCGCTGGCAAAGACCTGAACCGTTTGACGAAATCGGTTGCGGCGTTCCCGCTTTGACCGCTAAGGACCGCGGCGTATGACTTCGCCTTCGCGCATCCTCGTCGTCGAGGACGAACCCCTGATCGCCATGATGCTCGAGGATTTCCTCGACATGCTCGGCCGGACCGTCGCCGGCACCGCCGACAGCGTGGCTGCCGCCGTGGCGGCGATCGAGCGGGGCGGGATCGACGCGGCGATCCTCGACGTCCACCTGCGCGGCGGGGAAAAGAGCTGGCCCGTCGCCGACCGCCTCGCCGCGGCGGGCATCCCGTTCGTGCTGGCCACCGGCGGTTCGGGCGACATGATCGAAGATACGCACCGCGATCGCCCGGTCCTGTCGAAGCCGTTCACGATGGACGCGGTCGAAAAGGCACTGAACGACCTCGGCTGATCGAGGGAACGTTCCCACGCTTGACAGTGAATGAGGGCGTGGCGACGATCCGTATATGATCGTCGCCACGCTGCTCCTGTTCGCCCAGACGGCCGCCGTGCCACCGGCCCAGCCCGACGAGATCATCGTGACCGGCCACCGTGCGGAGGACGCGCTGGTCGCGTGCCTCCAGCGCAGTTGCCCGCCGGCCGAAGAGGTGGAGGCGTCGCTGCAGGCTTCGGTCGAACAGTTCACCGCCGGGCGCTACGACCATGCGCGCCGGACGTTGCAGGCCGCCATTCGCCGCAACCGGCAACATGCGGCGCCGCTGCCCGGTCCGGTGTCCAGCCTGTACGCGACGCTGGCCACCGTCGCGGAGCATGAAGGTGACGCCGAATTGTGGCAGGCATCGTCGCGGAACAATGTCCAGATCCTGCGCCGGGAACTGGGACCGACCGATCCGGCGACGCTGGTCGAGGAACTCGGTTTCGCCGACAATATGGTGGCGACGGGTTCGTTGAACGCCGCGGAAAGCATGTATGCCGGCGTGCGGCGTCATGCGGTGGAGTCGGGGCAGGGCGACCTGGCGGCCGGCGCGGCCTATCGCCAGGCATGGCTGGCGCTGGCGCGGGATCGATATGCAAAGGCGGAGCAGTTCGCGACCGAGGCGGTGGCGCTGGTCGGGACGCAGAAGCCGCTGCTCGAACAGCTGCGCGACATCCTGCGCGCGCGCATCGCCATCCGCAAGGGCGACGCCGGCGCCGTTGACGCGCTCGCCGCGCGGCTGGGACAGTCGGTGAACGACCCCCCGCAACTGCTGTTCTCGCGCCCGGTCGAGGATATCCAGGGTGGTCGCGCGGCGCGCGGCGGCGTCGATACCGATCCATGGCACGATTCGTCCATCCGCTTCGCCGATGTCGGCTACTGGATCCGCCCCGACGGCCGCACCGCCGATGTCGAGGTGCTGCGCGATGCCGGTCTGGGCCAGTGGCGCAGCGGTATCCTGAAACAGGTATCCGATCGACGCTACGTTCCGCTTCGCACCGAACCCGGCAACCCGGGCATGTACCGCATCGATCGCTTCACGGTGCGCGCGACGAAGGGCGTTCCCACCGGCACCCGGATCGCGCGCCGCATGGGGGCGCTCACCGTCCACGTCATCGACCTGACCGAAACCGAAGCGATGAGCGCCGCCGCGCGTGAACGGACCCGGATGGCGAAGCAGGGGAGTTGACGGTTGGCGACGTGGGCTTCTTCAATGCGGGACGAACGGTCCGGCCGGAATGACCGTGCGCGAACGCGACGATATCGGCATGTCGTTCTCGCAGATGCGCGACGACAGCCGTTTGTCGCCGTGGCGGACGATCAGGCCGGTTTCCGATTTCGGATCGTTGCGCCCGTCCGCGCCGAAGGCGGTACGCGTCGTCCTGTCGAACATCGTATGGGAATGGCCGTTGCTGGCTGCGGTGATCTGGGTCTCGCCGCCCCCTGAAAGGCTGCGGGTCGCCATCGTCAGCCGTCGCGACGCCAATTCGATCTGCCCCGGCCGTCCGTAGCGATAGGTCGCCTTGCCACCCTTCGCGCAGAGCGAGGCACGGTGCGCGCCCAGCGTGCAGGTGAACAGCGGCGTTTCGGCAGGCGTGCACAGCGCGGCGTCGGGTTCGCGCGCATTCGGGGGCATCGCCGGCGCCGCAGCAGGCGCGGATCCGGTCGCCGCCGTTGCCCATGCGAGGATGACGGCGCCGATGCCAACGGCAACGCCGTCACCGATCGCGAAGATGCTGCCCATCGGTCGTGCTCTCCTGGTCGCTACCATCCATTCTCCACGATATGCCGCTGGATGTGAACCGTCGATATGCGAGCTTGCGCGGCAGGAACAAAACGAATACATGTCGATCCAACAGACGCGTTGAACCCTCGGCGCGGTTGCTTTACGCGAAAGGCTGGACATGGCGGCAAATCTGAAGGCGGTCGATAGCAAGATGGCGGCGGCAAACGACAAGGCGGCGGGCGAACGGCAGAAGGCGCTCGACGCCGCGCTGGCGCAGATCGACCGGGCGTTCGGCAAGGGTTCGGCGATGAAGCTGGGCCAGAAGGAAACGATGCAGGTCGAGGCGATCTCGACCGGATCGCTCGGGCTCGACATCGCGCTCGGCGTCGGCGGCCTGCCGCGCGGTCGCGTGATCGAGGTGTACGGCCCGGAAAGCTCGGGCAAGACCACGCTCGCGCTGCACGTGCTGGCAGAGGCGCAGAAGGGCGGCGGCACCGTCGCCTTCGTCGATGCCGAACACGCACTCGACCCGGTCTATGCGAAGAAGCTGGGCGTCAACATCGACGAACTGATCGTGTCGCAGCCCGATACCGGCGAACAGGCGCTCGAAATCGTCGATACGCTGGTTCGTTCGAACGCGATCGACGTGCTGGTGGTCGACTCCGTCGCCGCCCTCGTGCCGCGCGCGGAAATCGAGGGCGAGATGGGCGACAGTCATGTCGGCCTGCAGGCGCGTCTGATGTCGCAATCGCTGCGCAAGCTGACCGGGTCGATCAGCCGCTCGCGCTGCATGGTGATCTTCATCAACCAGCTGCGCATGAAGATCGGCGTGATGTACGGCAATCCGGAAACCACGACCGGCGGCAACGCGCTGAAATTCTATGCATCGGTCCGCCTCGACATTCGTCGCACCGGACAGATCAAGGATCGCGACGAGATCATCGGCAACACCACCCGCGTAAAGGTGGTGAAGAACAAGGTCGCGCCGCCGTTCAAGCAGGTCGAATTCGACATCATGTATGGGCAGGGCATTTCGAAGATCGGCGAGATCCTCGACCTGGGCGTGAAGGCCGGGCTGGTCGAGAAATCGGGCGCGTGGTTCAGCTATGACAGCGTGCGGATCGGGCAGGGGCGGGAGAACGCCAAGAACTTCCTGACCGAACATCCCGAACTGCGCGACAAGCTCGAGGCCGCGATCCGCCAGCGTACCGAAAAGGTCGCCGAGGAAATGATGGCCGGCCCCGATGCCGAGGATGGCGACGACGACATGTAGGGATCAACATCGGGCGGCCAGGGTGCCGCCCGATCGTTGTTCGACGCCCTGCAATGCACTGTAACAGGATGATTTTCTCGGAAGGTATGGATGGGCGGCCGACTGGACGTCCCGCAACCTTCGCCAACATCCGCGGCACCGGCGGCGCGTTCGGTCGGATGGCGTGCAACCGATCGCGCGCTGTCGCATTGCATCGGGACTGTCGCGCCTTCTGGAGGGAAATCCGCCGATGATCGTCGTCCACCACCTCGAAAACTCGCGGTCGCAGCGCGTGCTCTGGCTGCTTGAGGAACTGGCGCTGCCCTATGCGGTGAAGCGCTACGAACGGAACAAGGCGACGATGTTGGCGCCCCCCGAACTCCGCCGCATCCATCCGCTGGGCAAGTCGCCGGTGATCGAGGACGATGCCGCGGGCAGCAGCAGCGGGCCGCTGGTCGTCGCCGAAACCGGGGCGATCGTCGAATATCTGGTCGAGAAGGCCGACGGTCGGCTGGGCATGCCGGCGCACCGTCGCAACGCGCTGCACTATCGCCATTTCCTGCATTATGCCGAAGGCTCGCTGATGCCGCCGCTGCTGGTCAAGCTGGTGCTCGGCCGCGTACCGCTGCTGGGCAAGGCGGCGCAAAAGAAGATCCAGCCGATGATCGACGTCCATCTCGACTATGTCGAGGGCCATCTGGCATCGCATGACTGGTTCGCCGGCGACGCGATCACCGCCGCCGACGTCATGATGAGCTTCCCGCTGGAAGCGGCGCGCAGTCGCGCCGGGCTTGACGGTTCGCGTCCGCATACGATCGCGTGGCTCGACCGCATCCATGCCCGCCCGGCCTATGGCGCCGCGCTGGCGGCGGGGGGGAGCTACGCCTATGCCTGATCCGCGACGAACGCGCGGATCAGCGTCGCCAGCCGCCCGGGCTGTTCCAGCGGGATGAGATGGGCGGCATCGGCGATCACCCGGACCTGCGCGTCGGGGTAATGCGGCAGGTTCAGCTTGCGCTGCGCCGCCTCGCCGAGATCGCCATCCTCGCGTCCCGCGACGATCAGCGCCGGCAACTGCACCACGCCCACCGCCTCGCGCCAGTCCTCGCGACTGCCCGCCTCCAGCCAGCCGCGCCACGCCGCCGGGTTCGACCGCCGCACATCGGCCATGGCCGCGTGGCGCAGCGGGGCGGGCAACGGCCTGGCGCAATTGCCATCGACGAACGCCGCCGCCGCCCCTGTACCGATCGGTCCCGGCGTCGCCCAGCCGAGCATCTCGCGCCGCCGCATGTCCTCGATCGGCTCGGGCGACGGCGGTGACGCCGCCACCAGCACGACTCCCGCGATCCCCGACATCCCACCGCCACGCGCCGCCAGTACCGAGGCGACCTTGCCGCCCATGCTCTGCCCGACCAGCACGCAGCGCCCGGCCCCGCGCACGACGCCCTCCACAGCATCCGCCATTGCCGCGACGTCGCGATACCCGGCATCCGCCGCGGCCCCGAATCCCGGCAGGTCGGGGGCTATCGACGCAAACCCGTCCAGCGATTCGCGGACCAGCCGCCATTCCGCCCCGCTCATCCCGAGTGCGTGGAGAAAGATCAGCGTGGGATGGGACATGATGGCTCGCCGGCAGAAGGGTCCCGTCTGAAACACCGGCCACCGACGAGGTTCCCGAACGCGCATCGCGCGTCGGAAACTGGCGCACCCGGAGGGATTCGAACCCCCGACCAAGGAGGTAGAAGCTCCTTGCTCTATCCAGCTGAGCTACGGGTGCCCGCCGCTTCGTTAGCGCGCATTGCGGCAAAGCGGAACCGCTATCATAACGCGGCCATGCCCTCGCCGACCGATCCCGCGCTGCCCCGTATCGACGCCGACACCGTCCCCGCGCGCGGGTTCCGGCACTTCGATCTCGTGATGGCGGCGTTCGTCACCATCCTGTTACTGTCGAACATCATCGGCGCGGGCAAGGTCGCGGCGATCGCTGTCGCGGGGACGCCGTTCGTGTTCGGCGCGGGCATCCTGTTCTTCCCGGTATCCTATGTGCTGGGCGATGTGCTGACCGAAGTCTATGGCTATGCGCGCGCCCGGCGGTGCATCTGGGTCGGCTTCGCCGCGCTGCTGTTCATGGCGTTCATGGCATGGGCGGTCGTCGCCATGCCGCCCGCGCCGGCATGGACGGGCCAGGGGGCGTATGAAGCGGTGTTCGGACAGGTGCCGCGCATCGTCTTCGCGTCGATCGCCGCCTTCTGGGCCGGCGAGTTCGTCAACGCCTATGTCCTCGCCCGGATGAAGCTGTGGACGCAGGGTCGCGCGCTGTGGACGCGGACCATCGGGTCGACCGTGGTGGGACAGGCGGTGGACAGCGCGATCTTCTATCCGCTCGCTTTCCTGTACGTCTGGCCGACGCAGCAGGTGCTGATGGTGATGGTCACCAACTGGGCGATGAAGGTCGCGTGGGAGGTCGTGCTGACCCCGGTCACCTACGCCGTGGTCGGCTGGCTGAAGCGGCGCGAGGGCGTCGACGTGTTCGACACCGCGACCGACTTCTCGCCGTTTTCGAACAAGGGGATGTAAGGGTGTACGACAAGGCCGGATTCAACGACTATTTCGCCAACGTCGTTGGTGCGTCGAAGAACGCCTGCGACACCTATCGTTCGTTTCTGAACAGGATCGATCAGGCGATCGGCGGACTTGACGAGGCGCTTCTGTCGCAGGGGATGGAGGCCGTCGCGCAATGGGCGAGAGATACCGACAAGGAGCCGTTCGCGACCTATCGCTCGCACGCCCGCTCGGTCCTGAAGCGTTATTCGCTGTACCGGCTGGAAAAGGCGTCGGATGGCGTCGACGACGATACCGTCCAGCCGACGGCGGACGTCGTGACCGAACTGGCCGACGCGATCGTCGCCGATGCCAATTTCCTGCGCGAACGCGAGATGCAGACCCAGGTCCGGCAACAGCTGGCCGCACTGGAGGCCGGGTTGGTCGCGATCGACGGCGGCACGGAGGTGAGCGTCGCAACCGGCCGGATCGATATCCTCGCGCGCGACGCACAAGGGCGGACGGTCGTGATCGAATTGAAGGCAGGCAAATGCCCGGCGGGTGCGCTCGAACAGCTACTCGCCTATGCCTATGATATCGAGCAGGAGCACGGCACGCCGGTCCGGGCGATGCTGGTTGCCGGATCGTTCCCCGACCGCATCCGCGCCGCCGCCCGGCGCGCCGGCGACGTCGAACTGCGGACCTATGCCTATTCGCTGCAATTCGCGACGCCGGGGTAGCGTTACGCCCCGACCTTCGCCAGCAGCCCCTCGAACAATGCCCGCCCGTCGCGACCGCCATGGGCGGCTTCGATGCGGCGTTCGGGGTGGGGCATCATGCCCAGCACATTGCCCGCGGCGTTGACCAGCCCGGCGATATCGCGGGCGGAGCCGTTTACCGGTTCGGCGTAGCGGAATGCGACTTGTCCCTGGTCCTCCAAACGGTCGAGAGTCGCGTCGTCGGCGACGTAGTTGCCGTCGTGATGCGCGACCGGAATGCGGATCGTATCGCCCGCGCGGTAGCCGCCGGTGAAGGCCGAGCGGGTGTCGCCGACGGTCAGCGCCACGTCGCGGCAGACGAACGACAGCCCGCGGTTGCGCATCAGTGCCCCTGGCAGCAGCCCCGCCTCGGTCAGGATCTGGAAGCCGTTGCAGATGCCCAGCACCGGCAGGCCCCTGCCCGCCGCGGCGACCACCGCCTGCATCACCGGCGACCGCGCGGCGATCGCCCCGGAACGCAGATAGTCGCCATAGGAAAAGCCGCCGGGAACCGCGACGAGGCCGATATCGTCCGGCAGGTCGCTGTCGCGGTGCCACACCATGGTCGGCGCGGTGCCGGTGACCGATTCCAGCGCCACCGCGATATCGCGGTCGCAGTTCGACCCCGGAAAGACGATGACGGCGGTCTTCATGCGCGTTCGACCCGGTAATTCTCGATGACGGTGTTGGCCAGCAGCTTGCGGCACATCGCGTCGATCGTGTCGTCGTCGGTGCCGTCGGCCACGTCCAGCTCGATCAGCTTGCCGACGCGGGCCTCGCCCACGCCCGCAAAGCCCAGCGAGCCGAGCGCATGTTCGATCGCCTTGCCCTGCGGATCGAGCACGCCGTTCTTGAGCGTTACGACGATGCGGAGTTTCATGGAGGTCGCCTCAAAATCCGTGGGGAGGGTGTCGCGGGCGCTATGGCCCCCCCGGCGTTCGTAGACAAGAGGCGGTTTCGCTTGAGATCGGCGTATTGCCTGCCTATCACACCAGCATGGACGATATGCCGCCGCTCGCCCCGCTCGACCCTGGTTTCCTGCGCGTGCTGCGCTGGCGCGGCGCGATCCAGGCGGTCGTGCTGCTCGTCGTCGCCGGTCTGGCGGAAGTGGTGCTGAACCAGCAGGGGTTGCCGAACGGCATCGCGCTGGCCGTGGCGGTCGCGCTGGGGCTGTGGCTGACCATCGTGTCGCCGCCGCGACGCTTCGCGCACTGGGGGTTCGCCTTCGACGGGCGCGAACTGCATGTCGCGCGTGGCTGGCTGACGCGGGTCCATACCATCGTGCCGGTCGGGCGGGTCCAGCATATCGACCTGCGCCAGGCCCCGGTCGAGCGCGGCTGCGGCGTGGCCACGCTGGTGCTGCACACCGCCGGGACCGACAACAGCCGCGTCGCGGTTCCCGGACTGGCCCGCGAACAGGCGGAAGCGGTGCGAGACCGCATCCGCGCCGCGATCGAAACGTCGCCATGGTGAGCGCGCCCGATGCGGCACGGCGGCTGCATCCCGGCACGATCGCGCTGCGGATCATCGTCAAGGCGCCGCAGAACATCGCGGGCATCGTCGCGCTGGCCGCCGCGTCGTCGCGTGGCGGGCTGCTGGTGATGGCGGGGGTCGCCGCGCTGGTGCTGTTCGCGGCGGCGATCTTCACCTGGGTGCGCTGGCGGTCGTTCACCTATCGCCTCGCCGATGGCGAACTGGTCATCGCCGACGGCATCCTCCACCGCAACCGCCGATCGATCCCGTTCGAGCGGATCCAGGACGTGTCGATCGACCAGAAGCTGGTCGCGCGGCTGTTCGGGCTGGCGCGCGTGCGAATCGAGACCGGCGGCGGCGAGGCGGACGAGGCGACGCTCGACAGCGTATCGCTGGCCGAGGCGGGGCGGTTGCGCGCGGTGCTGCGCGGCGGGACGGTCGCGGCGGACGAGGGTGGTACATCCGTCCCGGCACGCGCCACAGTCTTCGCGATGGATGCCCGGCGGGTGCTGGTCATGGGGTTGTTCGGCTTCTCGCTGGTCTGGGTCGGGGTGTTGTTCGCCGCGATCAACCAGCTGGGCGACCTGATCGGGCTCGACTGGGACGGGTGGCGCGACTGGGCCGGCGTCGCGCGGCAGGAGGCGATCGCGCTGGCCACGCCGCTGTTCGCCGCGCTGGCGGCGATCGTCGCGCTGGTGCTGGGTGCGATCAGCGGGGTCGCGCGCACCTTCTTCGTCGAACACGGATTTCGGCTGGAGCAGGAAGGCGACCGGTTGCGCCGCATGCGCGGGCTCACCACCCGGACCGAGGTGGTCGTCGGCCTGCGCCGTATCCAGCTGGCGCTGATCGAGCGCGGCATGGTCAGCGGGCGGCTGGGATGGTCGGGGCTGCGCTTCCAGACGCTGGGCGGCAGCGACGATGTCGGCGGACGCCAGCATGTCGCGCCCTTCGCCCGCGACGACGAGGTGACGCGCGTGCTGGCGGCGGCCGGCTATCCGGCGTTCGATCCGTTGCCGCTGCGCCCCGTCGCGTTCGGCCATGTCGTGCGCGCGATGCTGCTGCGCGGGGTCCCGCCGCTGATCGTGATCGGGATCGTCAGCCTGTTCGTGCCGCTGGCCGGCTTTGCGCTGTTGCTGGTGCCGATCCCGGTCGCCGCGGCGCTGCTGGCGCGCCGCCGGCATCGCTATGCGATCCTTGGGGATCATCTGCACGTCATGCGCGGCGTGCTGGCGAAACGGGCGTGGATCGTGCCGCTCGGCCGTATCCAGAGCGTGTCGGTCACCCGTTCGCCGCTCCAGCGGTTGCTCGGCATCGCCACGGTCCGCGTCGACACGGCAGGGGCCAAGGGGATCGGCCGTCCCGACATCGCCGATCTGGCGGTCGAGGATGCCGATCCGCTGGCGCGCGCGCTATTGCGGGAGCGGTGAGGGCACCGGCGTCGGATCGCCGCGCCGCCGGACCCCGGCCAGCGGCGCCGCCGCAGCGGGCTCGACGGCGGGCGGGGGCGGGGGCGCGACGACGCGCCGCATGCAGTCGACCGCGGGGCGCGGCACCTGCTGGCAATTCCACAGCAACCGCTCGATCGGCTGCGTCCGGTCGCGCAGATAGCTGAAGGACATCGTCGCGAGCGCTGCGGGTTCCGATGCGGCAGCGGCGCGGGCCGGCACCGCCGCCCCGTCGCGCCAGCCCATGAACTTGCACCGCACCCGGTCGCCGCAGGTCGCAGCGGCCAGCGCCGGCCAGCTGTCGGGCGATACCGCGCTGTCGAGCGCCACGAGGAAGGTATCGGGATCGTCGCTGCTGGCGCGGGGCAGCGATGCCGGCGCGAACTGTCCGGTCAACATGCCGGCCTCCTGTTCGACCGCCAGCACTTCGGGTAGCTTGTGCGCGGAGGAATAGGGCGTGAGCTGGACGACGCGCGGTTCCTCGCCCCGGACCGCTTGCCGGAACGCGCCGGGCGTGCCCCACCATCCGGACCAGCGGAAGAACAGGTGCGTGTCGACCGCCGCGATCTTGGCGAGGCTCGACTGCCAATAGGGTACGACCCAGTCGGTATGGTAATGGGTAGCATAGCCGACCGGCGCATAGACGCTGCCCGACAGCGCCGCCGCCGCGATCGCGCGCGCGCGTTCCCAGAAGGGTTCGGGGTAGGCGCGGACCAGCGCCCCGTCGCAGGTGAAGGTGAACTGGCAGCCGGTGCGCCGTTCGGACCCCTGGAAGACGACGCCGCACACCGTGTTGGGAAAGGCCGGGTGGCGCGCCCGGTTCAGCACCACCTGAGCGACCGCGCGCTGCCCCCGGGCATCGTCGCCCGCCTCGTACAGCACCGCCGCCGCGAGGCAATCGGTCGCGCGCGCCAGATTGTCGGCGTCATCGGGAAAGCGGAACGGCCGCGCCGCCGGGTTCGGGCCGGGCACGAACGGGACGGTCGCGTTGAACGCACGCGCTTCGTCGGGCGGCAGGTTGCGGAACTCCGCCGGCTCGACCGGGGGCGGGGGGATGGCCGGGACGGCCGCATCGCCGCCCATGTGCGGCCCGGCGACGTCGCGGCGGACGTCCACCCGGACCGGCGGCACGCGCTGCACGATCACCGCCGGCACGATGGCGGCGGCGATCGACAGCCCGATCAGCACGCCGTCGACCACCGCCGATCCGGTGCGGATGCCGTGCCGGGCGGGGGCTGCGTCGGGAGATTGATTCACCAGTATCTGATCCAATAGAACAAGGACGTCGCCCCAGCGAAGGCTGGGGTCTCAAGCGGCTCTTGTACCGCGCTATCACCGAAAGATCCCAGCCTTCGCCGGGATGACGTCCGGTTCAAGCGGGTGAGTCGTACCGTCGCCCTGTCTCCGTTTGGTTCGAGCAGCTTCGAGCCTGTCGAGAAGCGCCCGTCGAGAACGCCTTTTCAACTGTGGGCCTCGACAAACCCGCCCCTCCGTTCGAAGCGAACGGAGGGTCGGGAAGCTCACTGTTCGGGCAGGAAGTCGGGCACCGACAGGTATCGTTCGCCGGTGTCGTAGTTGAACCCCAGCACCCGGACGCCATCGGGCAGGTCGGGCAGCTTCTGCAGGATCGCCGCCAGCGTTGCGCCCGACGAGATGCCGACCAGCATCCCCTCTTCACGCGCCGAACGCCGCGCCATGTCCTTCGCCACCGCCGCGTCGACCTTGATGACGCCGTCGATCGCGCGGGTGTGCAGGTTGGCGGGGACGAAGCCCGCGCCGATCCCCTGGATCGGGTGCGGCCCCGGCTGTCCGCCCGAGATGACCGGCGACAATTCGGGCTCGACCGCGAAGACCTTCAGGTTCGGCCATTTTTCCTTGAGTGCCTCGGCGACGCCGGTGATGTGGCCGCCGGTGCCGACGCCGGTGATGATGACGTCGATCGGGGTGTCGGCGAAATCGCGCAGGATTTCCTGTGCGGTCGTGCGGACATGGACGTCGATGTTCGCCGGATTCTCGAACTGCTGCGGAATCCACGCATCGGGCGTTTCGGCGGCCAGTTCGTGCGCGCGCTCGATCGCGCCCTTCATGCCCTTTTCACGCGGGGTCAGGTCGAAGGTCGCGCCATAGGCCAGCATCAGCCGGCGGCGCTCGATGCTCATGCTTTCGGGCATGACGAGGACCAGCCGGTAGCCCTTGACCGCCGCGACCATCGCGAGGCCGACGCCGGTGTTGCCGCTGGTCGGTTCGATGATCGTCCCGCCGGGCTTGAGGTCGCCCGAGCGTTCCGCCGCCTCGATCATGGCCAGCGCGATGCGGTCCTTGATCGACCCGCCGGGGTTGGATCGTTCGGACTTGATCCACACCTCGGCATCGCCGAACAGCCGGCGGACGCGGACGTGCGGCGTATTCCCGATCGTTTGCAGGATGGTATCGGCCTTCATGGCTGTGTCTCCTTGGGGATGACTTCCAAATCTCTGGGCGGCGTAAAGCTCCGCGCGGCGCGCAATTCGGGGAACAGGCGCGACCACAGCATGGTAACGCCGATCGCGAGGATGCCGCCGCCCGCCACCGCGACGACCGGGCCGACCAGTGCCGCGAGGAAGCCGGAGCGTGCCTCGCCCAGCTCGTTCGATCCCGACACGAACAGCGTCGACACCGCGCCCACCCGCCCGCGCATCGCATCGGGCGTGTGCAGCTGGATCAGCGACTGGCGGACATAGACCGACACCATGTCGGTCGCGCCGACGACGAACAGCGACGCTAGCGCGAGGATCGCGGCGGGGGCGAAGTCGGCGCCGACCGCCGCCGGTCCGAAGATGGGGATCAGCAGCGGCGCGGACAGGCCGAACAGCGCGGTCGCCGCCCCAAAGCCCATGACCGACAGCAGCATCTTGGCACCGACATCCTTCGACAGCGGCTTGATCGCGAAGACGGCGGCGACGACGACCGCGCCCAGCGCGGGCGCGGCGCGCAGATGGCCGAGGCCGTCGGCCCCGATCTGCAGGATGTCGCGGGCATAGATCGGCAGCATCGCCGTCGCCCCGCCCAGCAGCACCGCGAACAGGTCGAGCGAGATCGCGCCGAATACCAGCCGGTTGCGGCGGACATAGGACAGGCCGTCGAGCATCTGTCGCCACGGATTGGTGCCGCCGGTGATCGCCGCGCGCGGGATCGGCGGGATGCGGAACAGCATGACGAAGCCGAACAGGAACAGCCCGGCCGACACCGCATAGGGCCAGAAATGACCGAAGGCGTAGAGATAGCCGCCCATCGCCGGCCCGATCACCGACCCGCCCTGCCACGCGATCGAACTCATCGCGATCGCGGTCGGCAGTACGGCGGCGGGGACGAGGTTGGGGGCCAGCGCCTGCAACGCCGGCCCGGCAAAGGCGCGCGCGACGCCCAGCAGCGCCGCGACGAAGAACAGCCACGGCAGGGTGATCGCGCCGCTATAGGTCAGCCACGCCAGCAGCAGCGCGCAGCCGCCCTCCAGCGCGACCGAACCGCGCGCGATCCAGCGCCGGTCGACCCGGTCGGCGACCCAGCCGGCGACCAGCGAGAGGAACAGCAGCGGCAGGAACTGCGCGACGCCGATCAGCCCCAGCTGGAACGCCGACTGCTTGATCGTCATCGTCTCGCGCGCGATGTCGTACACCTGCCACCCGATGACCACGACCATCGCGATCTGCGCCAGCGTGTTGGACAGGCGGGCAAGGAAATAGGCACGAAACGCAGGGATCGACAGCGGATGCGGGTTGGCGGACATGGGCTGGCTTTAGGTCCGCTGGCTGGCCGGGGCAATGCAGATCGGCTTGGGGGGAATATGCGTCATGCTTCCCCTGCCCGTCACCCCCGCACGGGCGGGGGTGACGATGGGCGCGAGGGGCTTACCGCGTGCCGAGGAACGACAGCAGATCGTCGGTCAACCGGTCGCTCTCCGTCGCGAACAGCCCGTGCGGCGCGCCGTCATATTCGATGAACGTCGCGTTCGGCAGCGCGCTGGCCAGCGCACGCCCGGTCGCGTCGATCGGCACCGTCTGGTCCGACGTGCCGTGGATGATGAGCGTCGGCACGGTGATCGAGGGCAGGTCGGGGCGGAAATCGGTCGTCCCGAACGATTCCGCGCAGGCGAGCGTTGGCTTCAGCCCCGCCAGCATCGCCGTGTTCCACGACACGTCCAGCACCTCCTCGCTCACCGGGCTGGTGATGAAGCCGACGCCGTAGAACTGGTCGAAGAAGGTGCGGAAGAATTTCGGGCGATCCGCCTTGATGTTGTCGGCGATCTCCTGAAGCTGGTCCTGCGGCACGCCGTCGGGATTGTCGTCGGTCTGCAGCATGTACGGCACGACCGACCCGATGAAGCCCGCGCGGGTCACGCCCTTGCCGTGATGGCGCGACATGTAGCGCGCGACCTCGCCGCCACCCATCGAAAACCCGATGATCGCCGCATCGTCGGTGACGCCGGTTTCCTTCATCACGTCGGCCAGATCGTCCGACAGCGTGTCATAGTCATATCCCGACCACGGCTGGTCCGACCGGCCGAAGCCGCGCCGGTCATAGGCGATCACGCGATATCCGGCATCGGCCAGCGCCATTGCCTGCGGGTCCCAGCTGTCGGCCGACAGCGGCCAGCCATGGATCAGCACCACCGGGCGGCCCTGTCCCCAATCCTTTACGAACAGGCTGGTGCCGTCACGGGTCTTTACATAGGGCATCGCGGGATCCTCGTCTGGAAAAGCTGGTTCCCAAACGAGCGGGGCGCGGTGCGGTTGCCTGTCGCAAACCGTACCGTCAGTCGCGCGACACGATCCCCAGCACCGGACGGCCCGCCCCGCGTTCCGCGTCGCGCAGGATCGCGGTATAGCGGTCCGCCATCTCGCGGTGCACGCGGCGCACCTCCGGCAGTTCGGCCCGGCTCGCCCGGGCCTCCGCTTCGTTCAGGCGGCGGCGATAATATTCGATATTGTCGTTCATCGACATCCTCGGCCTCCTTGCAGCTGTGGACTCGAGAGCGCGAAGAATATCGTACGAAAGTATCGTCGTCGCTGATCCAGATCAATGCAGGTTCAGGTGCGATCCATCGGTCAGCCCAGGGTCACGAAACTGTCGAGCACACGTTTCTGGCCGGCGGTTTCGAACGATACTTCCAGCTTGTTGCCCTCGATCGTCTCGATCGTGCCGTAACCGAATTTCTGGTGGAACACGCGCTGCCCTTTGGACAGGTCGCTGCGCCCCTTGTTGCCCAGGCTGATCGCGCTGGTCCGCGCCTCGACCACGCGGGAAGGAGCGGGGGTGAAGCCCGACCCCTGCGCCGCCGCGCGCTGCCACCCCGGACCCCGTCCGGTGCCGCGCGCGACGTCGGCGAACGGGTCGGCCCGCTCGCTCCAGTTCGCGCGCCACAGGCTCTCGCCGCCCGACATGGTCGTCTCGGTTTCGATATGCTCAGGGGGCAGTTCGCCGACGAAGCGCGACGGCAGCGACGAATTCCACTGGCCGTAGATGCGGCGGTTCGCGGCGTGGAACACCACCGCCAGCCGCCGCGCGCGGGTGATCGCGACATAGGCGAGGCGGCGCTCCTCCTCGAGGCTGGCGGTGCCGCCCTCGTCGAGCGAACGCTGCGACGGGAACAGCCCTTCTTCCCATCCGACGCAGAACACCGTGTCGAATTCCAGCCCCTTTGCGGCGTGGATCGTCATGATCGTGACCTTCGGCTCCTCGGCCGACGCCTCGTTGTCCATCACCAGCGATACGTGTTCGAGGAACGCGCCGAGCGAGTCATACTCCTCCATCGCCCGGACCAGTTCGGTCAGGTTCTCCAGCCGCCCGGCGGCCTCGGCGGTCTTTTCCGCCTGATACATCGCGGTATAGCCGCTCTCGTCCAGCAGCTGCCGCGCCAGTTCGGCGTGCGGCAGGCTCTGCGCCATGTCGCGCCACCGCGCGAAGTCGCCGACCAGCCGCCCCAGCGACTTGCGCGCCGCACCGGTCAGTTCGTCGGTGTCGAGGATGCGTGCCGCGGCGGTCATCAGCGAGCTTCCCGTCGCGCGGGCGAACCGGTGAATGGTCTGCACCGCCTTGTCGCCCAGGCCCCGCTTGGGCACGTTGACGATCCGCTCGAACGCCAGATCGTCGGCCGGCTGGTTGACGACGCGCAGATAGGCCAGCGCATCGCGGATCTCGGCCCGTTCGTAGAAGCGGAAGCCGCCGACGATCCGGTACGGAATGCCGATGCCGATGAAGCGTTCCTCGAACTCGCGCGTCTGGTGCTGCGCCCGCACGAGGATGGCACAGTCGTCGAGGCTCTTGCCCTCGCGTCGCACCTGTTCGATCGTGTCGCCGACCCGGCGCGCTTCCTCCGGCCCGTCCCACACGCCGATGACGCGCACCTTCTCGCCGACATCGGTCTCGGTCCACAGCGTCTTGCCCAGCCGCCCGCCATTATGCGCGATCACGCCGCTGGCCGCGCCGAGGATGTGCGGCGTCGAGCGGTAATTCTGTTCGAGCTTGACGATCTTCGCGCCCGGAAAGTCGCGTTCGAAGCGCAGGATATTCTCCACCTGCGCGCCGCGCCACGAATAGATCGACTGGTCGTCGTCGCCGACGCAGCACAGGTTGCGCCGCTCCTGCGCCAGCAGCCGCAGCCACAGATACTGGACGCTGTTGGTGTCCTGATATTCGTCGACCATGATGTAGCGGAAGCGCTGCTGATACTGCGCCAGCACGTCGCGGTCGGTGCGCAGGATCGTCAGCACGTGCAGCAGCAGGTCGCCGAAGTCGCAGGCGTTCACCGCCTTCAACCGATCCTGATATTGCTGGTACAACTCGCCGCCACGGCCATTGGCGAAGCGCTCGCTCTCGCCCGCATCGACATCGGCCGGAACCATGCCCTTGTTCTTCCACCCGTCGATCAGCCCCGCCAGACTGCGCGCCGGCCAGCGCTTTTCATCGAGGTCGGCGGCGACGATCAGCTGTTTCAGCAGCCGCAGCTGATCGTCGGTGTCGAGGATGGTGAAGTTCGATTGCAGCCCGACCAGTTCGGCATGTCGCCGCAGCATCTTGGCACCGATCGCGTGGAAGGTGCCGAGCCATGGCATCCCTTCGACCAGATCGCCGACCAGCCGCCCGACGCGCTCGCGCATCTCGCGCGCCGCCTTGTTGGTGAAGGTCACCGACAGGATTTCCGACGGGTAAGCGCGGCGCGTGTAGAGGAGGTGCGCCAGCCGCGCGGTCAGCGCCGCGGTCTTGCCGGTACCCGCGCCCGCCAGCACCAGCACCGGCCCGTCGGTGGTCAGCACCGCATCGCGCTGCGGGTCGTTCAGCCCGCGCAGATAGGGGGGATCGGCAGGGGTCGGCGCGGGCGGCGTAAATACGGACATCGTCGAACAGGTAGGGAACGAACCGTAAAGCGACAAGCGAGGATTTCGTTACCCAACCGTCATCAATCTGCCACCGTTGCTTCGTTGCACCGCAACAAACGGACGGTATCGCGCAGGCGCCGGCGGACGGCGGCGTCAGGCCTGACGACCGCTGCCGCGACGGGCACCCTATCCGCAGGAGCTACCATGACCATCCGTCTCATCGCCCTCGCGGCGACCGTCGCCGCTTGCCTGTCGCCCGTCGCCCATGCCGAGGAGCGCGAGCCCGTGACCGTGCGCGTGTCCTATGCCGGGCTGGACCTCGCCACCGTCGAGGGCCGCCGCACCCTCGATTCGCGCATCGACCGCGCCGCCCGCGGCGCCTGCCGCTCGCGCGTCCCCGGCTTCCGCGGCCAGAGCGACGAACGCCGCTGCCGCACTGAAATGGCCAGCGACGCGCAGGTTCGCGTCGCGCAGCTGAAGCCGGTGGCGGTCGCCAGCGCGCGGTGATCCCGAGCCGCGCCTTGCCGGCCGCGACCTTTCGTCGTCATTCCCGCCTGCGCGGGAGTGACGACGAAGGCGATCGGCCGAGCAGGCGCGCAGCGATAGTTGCGCCACGCCGGCCCAAGGCGAAAGCTTCTTGCCCCCCGCGGTCACCTCGCTAGGCGGGGCACCATGTCCGCCCCCCATCCCATGCGCGCCCATCGCCGCATCCTGATCGCCAGCCTGATCGGCACCTCGGTCGAATTCTACGACTTCTATATCTACGCCACCGCCGCGACCCTGGTGTTCGGGCCGCTGTTCTTTCCCTCGGGCAGCGCATCGGCGCAACTGATGGCGAGCTATCTGTCGATCGGCCTTGCCTTCGTCGCCCGCCCGCTCGGTGCGGCGGTGTTCGGGCATTTCGGCGACCGGCTGGGGCGCAAGTCGACGCTGGTCGCCTCGCTGATGCTGATGGGCGGGTCGACGCTGCTGATCGCATTCCTGCCAACCTATGCGCAGATCGGCTGGGTCGCGCCGCTGCTGCTGTGCGTGCTGCGGTTCGCGCAGGGGCTGGGGCTGGGCGGCGAATGGGGCGGGGCGGCGCTGCTCGCGGTGGAGAATGCCCCGCCGGGCTGGCGGGGCCGGTTCGGCATGGTGCCGCAGTTCGGCGCCCCGGTCGGCTTCATCGCCGCCAACGGGCTGTTCCTGCTGCTGGGGCTGACACTGTCGGAGGCGGATTTCGTCCGCTGGGGCTGGCGCCTGCCGTTCCTGTTCAGCGTGGTGCTGGTCGGGCTGGGCCTGTGGGTGCGGGTCAAGCTGCACGAGACGCCGGCCTTCGCACAGGCGCTGGAGCGTGAAGCGCCGGCAGCGGTGCCGCTCGCCGAACTGGCCGGCGGGCACCTGCGTGCGACGCTGGCGGGGACGTTCGGCGTCGTCGCCTGCTTCGCGCTCTACTACATCGCGACGACCTTCGTGCTCGGCTACGGCACCACGACCCTTGGCTATGGCCGCAGCGCGTTCCTCCAGACGCAGCTGGTGGCGATCCTCTTCATGGCCGCCGGCATCGCGCTCGCCGGCTGGCTGTCCGACCGCGCGACCCCCGCGCGGGTGCTGGCCGGCGGGTGCGTCGGCGTGGTGATCGCGGGCGCGCTGCTCGGGCCGATGGTCGGCGCGGGCAGCCTGTTCGTGATCGGCGCATGGCTGTCGTTCGCGCTGCTGATGATGGGGTTTGTCTATGGACCGCTCGGCGCGTGGCTGCCCACGCTGTTCCCGGCAAGGGTGCGCTATACCGGCGCGTCGATGGGGTTCAACATCGGCGGGGTGATCGGCGGCGGGCTGACCCCCAGCATCGCGCAGGCGCTGTCGGTGTCGCACGGGCTGGGCGCGGTCGGCGGCGTGCTGGGCGCGGCGGGTGTCGCCAGCATCCTCGGCCTGCTGCTGGTGCCGCGCCGGGCGTGACCGCCCGCGCGCGTCACGCCAGCCGCAGCAGCGTCACCCGCGCCTTGCCATAGACCCGCTCGGCATCGAGCGTGAACTGCGGAAGGTCGATCGTTTCGGCCTTCGCCGTCTCGACGCTGACCCACGTCGCCGGGCCGATCCAGCCCAGCCGCGCCAGCTTGTCCGCCGCCACCGCACCCGCACCGCTGCCATAGGGCGGGTCCATCATCACCAGGTCGAGCGGCCGGGGCGCCGGGCCCAGCGCCAGCACCGACGTCGCGCGCACGTCGCCGCCGGTCGCTTCCAGCTTCGTCAGGTTCGCGCGCAGCGCATCCAGCGCGGCGCGATCCTGTTCGACGAACAGGCACGTCGCGGCGCCGCGCGACAGCGCCTCGATCCCCAGCGCGCCCGACCCGGCGAACAGGTCGGCGACCGCCAGTCCGTCGAAGCTGCCGACCCGGCTGGCCAGCATCGAGAACAGCGCCTCGCGCGTGCGGTCGGCGGTGGGGCGAGTCGCATCCCCCCTGGGCGCGACGATCGGCCGTCCGCGCCAATGGCCCGAGATGACGCGCATCAGCGCTTGCCCCCGCCGGGGCGACCGCCCTTGGGCTTGCCCCTGGTCGGGCGGGGGGAGGGGGCGGCC